>CAVFIY010000038.1:0-6071 GCA_963622435.1 Bacteroides uniformis
ATAGTCAACCGGTTTGTTCCAAACCGCCGCGGGTGGGGACACCCACGCCCCCAGGTTGCCGGATGTGCTGTCCTTCGTCGTATGTCTGTCAGTAAATCAGTCTTTCAGCGCAGCGGTCTTTCAGTCCCGTAGGGACGGTCTTTCAGCGTAAGCGGTCTTGTGTCCTTTAGCGTAGCGGTCAGAGCGTTTCACGAATGAGGTAATCGTTGCGGGATTGGGAGTTGCGGACGATAAGTTCGCCCAAGAAACCCGTCAGGAACAGCATACAACCGAGAATCATCATCAGAATAGCGATATGGAAATACGGATTTGTCCCCAACAAAAGGGCGTGGACACCATGCGAAAGGGCGTGTATCTTCATCGCTGCAACCACGATAATCGCCACAAAACCAATGAAGAACATCAGCGAACCTATCAGCCCGAAGAAGTGCATCGGCTGCTTGCCGAACTTGTTCAAGAACCACAGCGTAAGCAGGTCGAGATAGCCGTTCACGAAGCGGTTCATACCGAACTTCGACACGCCGAACTCGCGTTTATGGTGCTGTACTACTTTCTCGCCAATCTTGGTGAAGCCCGCATTCTTTGCCAAATAGGGGATATAACGGTGCATCTCGGAGAAGACCTCGATGTTCTTCACCACCTCCTGCCGATACGCTTTCAGCCCGCAGTTCATGTCGTGCAACGGGATACCCGTCACGCGCCGCGCTGTGGCATTGAAGAGTTTGGAGGGCAGGTTCTTGGTCAGCGTGTTGTCGTAGCGTTTCTTCTTCCACCCGGACACGAGGTCGAAACCGTCCTCGCGAATCATACGGTACAGTTCGGGTATCTCGTCGGGCGAGTCCTGCAAGTCGGCATCCATCGTGATTACCACATCGCCTTTCGCCGCACGGAAACCGCAGTAGAGCGCCGCCGACTTGCCGTAGTTGCGGCGGAAACTGATGCCCCGCACTACAGTCGGCGACTGCGCCTTAAGCGACTCGACGACCTGCCACGAACCGTCCGTGCTGCCGTCGTTGACAAAAATAACCTCGTGAGAATAGCCATGCTCCGCCATGACACGCTCTATCCACTCGAAGAGTTTCGGGAGCGACTCCGCCTCGTTATAGAGAGGCACAATGATAGATATATCCATGATTCTGTGCGCGTTACGCGTAGTTAATTCGTGTTACTTATTGTTCTGCATCTCGACCAACTTATGGTAGTAGCCGTCGTGCGCCATCAGTTCGTCGTGGCGACCCTGCTCCACAATCTCGCCCTCGTGCATGACGCAGATGATATCCGCGTTGCGAATGGTCGAGAGACGGTGCGCCACCACGAGCGTGGTGCGGTCTTTCATCAGGTGCTCCAACGCCTCCTGCACCTGCTTCTCGGACTCCGTATCGAGTGCGGAAGTCGCCTCGTCGAGAATGAGAATGGGCGGGTTCTTGAGAATGGCACGGGCTATCGATATACGCTGCCGCTGTCCGCCGCTCAAGCGCGAACCGCGGTCGCCGATAGAGGTCTGATAGCCGTCGGGGGTTGCCATGATGAAGTCGTGGGCATTGGCGATACGCGCCGCCGCCTCCACCGCCTGCTGCCAAGTGCCGCCGTTGGGCGCAGGGCGAGAGGTATCGACACCGAAAGTGATATTATTATAAAAGGTGTCGTTGAAGAGAATCGCCTCCTGGTTGACATTGCCCATGAGCGCACGCAGGTCGTAGGTGCGGACATCCCGAATGTCGGTGCCGTCGATAGTGATAGCACCCGAAGTGGGGTCGTAGAAACGCGGGAGCAGGTCGGCAAGCGTGGTCTTCCCGCTGCCCGATTGCCCCACAAGCGCCACCATCTGCCCCTTATGAATGGTCAGATTGACATGGCGCAAGACAGGCACATCCTGCCGATAAGAGAAGCATACATCGCGGTACTCTATCCGGTCTGTAAACGCCGTAAGCGGCTGAGGATGAGCGTTTTCGCGGATGTTGGATTCGGTATGGAGAATCTTGTCGATACGCTCCAACGATGCCAAACCTTTGCGCACCCCATAGCCCGCCTTGCTCAAGTCTTTGGCGGGGTTGATGATAGAATAGAAGATGACAAGATAGTAGATAAAAGTGGCGGCATCGATCGAACTGTGGTCGCTCAAGATGAGCATACCGCCGAACCAGAGGATGACCGCAATCAGCACCGTTCCCAGGAACTCCGACACGGGGTGCGCCAGGTAGTAACGGCGGTTGATACGGTTGAAAGTGCGGCGGGTGTCGTTGAGCAGGTTCAGAAAACGCAGCCGCAGTTTGTCCTCGGCGTTAAACGCTTTGACCACGCGCAAGCCCCCGAGGGTCTCTTCTATCTGGGTCAGAATCTCCGCATTCTGTTCCTGCCCGCGGGTGGATGCACGCTTGAGCGAACGCCCTACACGCCCGATGAGCAGCCCCGCCACGGGCAACAGCAGCAGGACAAACAGCGTCAGTTGCCACGAGATGAAGAACAGCGTCACGATATAGATAATGAGCATGATAGGGTCTTTGAACAGCACGTCGAGAGCAGACATGATGCTCGCCTCCACCTCGTTGACATCGTTGGTCATACGGGACATGACATCGCCCTTGCGCTCCTCGGAGAAGTAACCGATGGGCAGACTGACCACTTTGTCGTAGAGCATGCGGCGCAGGTCGCGCAACACGCCCGTGCGGATAGGCACCATATAGTAGTTCGCCAGCCACGCCGTGAGGCACTTAAGCCCCTGCATGACAACGAGAAACGCCCCCAACAGGAACAGCATATAGCCCCCGCTGTGGAGCGTCATCTGCTCGCCCATCCAGTAGTAGAAATTGTTCTTCAGCGCCTCCAACCACGCGTTGAGAGAAGTGGCGGTGGCGGGGGCGATATACTGCGCTGTGGTCTCGCTCAAGCCGAAAAGGATTTGCAGCACGGGAATGATAGCGGCAAAAGAGAACAGCGAGAGAATGGTTGAAAGGAGATTGAAAAGGATATTAAGCGCCATCTGCCCCTTATAGGGCGGAACAAAACGACGGATGAGTTGAATAAAATGCATATCCTATAGTAGGTGAATGTATTCAAAATGAGTGAGTTAACCTGTGCTAGGCTTGTTTGGCGGCACTTCGCAGTGCCTCGTGCAGATAGGCACGCACTTGGGCTTCGAACGCCTCTTGATGTTCTTGCCACGCCACCCGAATGGGCAACACCTGCAGGCGGTCGCCCAAGCGGTCGGGCAGGTCGGTAAGCAGCAGACGCTGATAGTCCTTCTCGGTGGTCAGCACAAAATCGAACGCCTCGGCACGCGCTGCAATCCGCTGAATATCAGCGGCGGAGAAGGCGTGGTGGTCGGCAAATGCCATGAGTTCCGCCTGCGGATAGAGCGAGCGCACATAGTTCATCATGTAGTCGGTCTGCGCGATGCCCGTCACAACCAACGGACGCCCCGTGTGGTCGGGCGCTTGGTACTCCAACTGCGTGAAATAGACCTGTTGGAACGACGACAGCCCCAACCGATTGACCACCACACGCCGGTCGATGGGGCGCAGGTCGGGCGGGCATTTGGTCACAATCACGGCATTGGCACGCTGCGACTGATTGACCGTATCACGCAGCCGCCCCCACGGCAAGAGGCGGTCGTCGATATAGAGGCGGTCGTAAGGCGTGAGCAGGATATAGAACCCGCAACGCAAGGCGCGGTGCTGATAGGCATCGTCGAGTATCACCGCCTGCAAGCCCTCGATATGTTTCTGCAACTGTCTGACCCCGTACACACGGTTCTCGCACACCGCCACGGGGATGTCGGGGAACTTGGTGTGAATCTGCATCGCCTCGTCGCCGATAGTGCGGGCGGTCGATTGTGCGTCCGCCAGGCGGAAACCGCGCGTCTTGCGTTTGTAACCGCGCGAAAGCACAGCCACTTTGTAGTCCTTCGAGAGGCTGCTGAGCAGGTATTCCACATGCGGCGTTTTGCCTGTGCCGCCCACCGCCAGGTTGCCCACACAGATAGTAGGCACCGTGACGGAATGGGACACAAAGATATGCTCATCGTAGAGCAGATTGCGCACAAACACCCCCAAGCCGTATAGGCGGCTCAAGGGGGCATAGAGGATATCCAAGGGTTTCATGGCGGTCAGGAGGGTAGGGGACAGTTCGAGAGCGATTTAACGAATGGTCACCTCCGGCATGAGTGCCATAACACGCGGTTTGGAGGCGAACTCCTTGATTTTCATCACCAAACGCTCCTCGTCGGTGGTGTTGTCGAACATCGACAGCAGTTCCGTCATCGGGTCTTCCGTCTCGGGGTAGTACGCCAATTTATATTGCTCAACGCCTGCCAAAGCAGCGGCTTTCTCGATGGCGTTGTCGATATTGCCGAGTGAGTCCACCAGCCCGATCGCCAAGGCATCCTTACCGAGCCATACACGCCCCTCACCGATCTGTTTGATAGCGTCTTGCGTGGTGTGGCGTCCCTCGGCGCAACGGCGGGTGAAGAGGTCGTAGCCGCGCTCAATCATCGTCTGGAGCAGGGCATGCTCCTCGGTCGTCATGCCGTTGTAGATGACATTGGTCTCAAGGTCAGAGTGCGCATTGGTCGATACGACATCCACATCGTAGCCCACTTTCTCACGCAGCCCGCGGATGTTCGGTATCGTACCGAAAATGCCGATAGAGCCTGTCAGCGTGGTCGGCTCGGCGAAGATATAGTCCGAACCGCAACTGATATAGTAACCGCCCGAGGCTGCATAGCCGCCCATGGAAACGACAACGGGTACGCCGTTCGCGCGAATCAACTGAATGGCGTGCCAAATCTGCTCGCTCGCGTCTGCACTACCGCCCGGGCTGTTGACACGCAGCACGACGGCTTTCACTTTGCTATCCTTGCGAATCTCGTCGAGCATCTTGACAAAGTCCGTGCCGACGATACCGTCGCCCGAGTTGTCCGTAATGCCGCCGTCGGCATAGACCACCGCAATCTTGTCCTTGGCTTTCGACTCGGTGCGGGGGACGAGTGCCAACTTCGCCGTTGAGAGAGTATGATAGTCTTTCGTACCCGTGTAGGTGCGCAGCACGCTATCCATGGTTTGCTTATAGACCAAAGTGTCCACCAGACCGTATGCCACATACTTCTCTTGCGGCTGCAACCCCATGTACTCGTCGGCATAGCGATCGAGTTGATCTACAGTCAGTTGGCGGCTTGCTGCCACGGCGGTTTTCATCTCGCTCCAGATACCGTCGAGGTATTGCTTGGTCTGCAAGCGGTCGGCGTCCGACATCGAAGTACGGAAGTAAGGCTCTACCGCCGATTTGAAAGTCCCGACTTTCAGAATCTGCATCTCGACGCCCACTTTCTCCAGGATGCGGGTGTAGTACTCACGCTGTGCCGACAGACCGTTCCAGTCCACCGTGCCGGTCGGGTTGAGGAAAATCTTATCCGCCACCGAGGCAACATAGTAATTCATCTGCCCGTACGACGCCGAGTAGGCGAGAATCCACTTTCCCGATGTCTTGAAGTCGAGCAGGGCATCGCGGATAGTCTTGGCGTCGGCGGGGCTCATTGACAGCGAACCGCCCTCGATGTAAATACCCTCGATGCGGTCGTCGGTCTTTGCCAAACGGATATTGCTCAATATCTCATCTAGCCCGACCGTGTTGTCCTTTTTGTAAAACGGCGTGGAGTTAATGAGGTCTGCCAACGGGTTTGCCGGCGTGGCTTGCTCCACGAGTGAACCGCTGAGGCTCAGTTTGTACACCGATTTCGACTCCAACTTCGTAGCAGGGGTAGAGAACATATCCCCCATCATGTAACCGATCCATCCGCAGAAGCCGATGTAAAGCAGACAGCATACCACTATCGTCCAGAGGCAGCCGTGGTTACGGCGCGGACGCTTGGCACCATCTTGATTGATTGTAAAGTTTTGCATACTATAATATAATGTGTAATTTGTAATGTGTAATTTGTAATTTCCCTCCTCCTCTGTACATTCGCCCGATATAGGTCAGAGAACTAGCATTTAATTCTTAATTCATAATTCTTAATTCATAATTATCCCTTGCGTAGCCGAAAGGTTTGGCGATGATAGGGCGTAATGCCGTAG
>CAVFIY010000038.1:6081-9881 GCA_963622435.1 Bacteroides uniformis
GGTTACGGCGCGGACGCTTGGCACCATCTTGATTGATTGTAAAGTTTTGCATACGATATATAATGTGTAATTTTTAATGTGTAATGTGTAATTTGTAATTGGGGGCTATTCCCGATATTGGTCAGAGAACTAGCATTTAATTCTTAATTCATAATTCTTAATTCATAATTGCTCTTTGAGCAGCCGAAAGGTCTTTCGGTGGTAGGGCGTAATGCCGTAGCGGGCAATCGCCTCGTAGTGCGCCCGTGTGGGGTAGCCTTTGTTCTGCTGCCAACCGTATTGCGGGTACTCCTTCGCCAGGCGATTCATATAGTCGTCCCGATAGGTCTTCGCCAGTATGCTTGCCGCGGCAATCGACATATAGGTCGCATCGCCTTTTACCACGGTGCGTGCAGGCACTTCCAGCACCTCGCCCGCAGGGATATAGGGTTTCCATTTGTTGCCGTCCACTAGAATATGTTCGGGGCGCACCGTGAGTTGGTCTAACGCCCGCTGCATACCCTGTATGGAGGCGTTGAGGATGTTTATCTCGTCTATCTCTGCCGCCGTCACCTCTGCTACCGCCCACGCGACTGCCTCTTGTTCGATGACGGGGCGCAGGGCATAGCGTTCGTGTTCCGTCAGTTGCTTCGAGTCGTTGAGGCGTTGTAGTGCAGCAACCTCTTCTATCCGCTTCGGGTCGAGTATCACGGCGGCGGCGAACACACTCCCCGCCAGCGGACCTCGTCCTGCCTCATCACATCCTGCCTCGAGGATATGGGGTATGCAGTAGGGTTTCAGCATAGGCGTAAGTGGTATTGTATCAGTTGCTTAGAACGGATGCCCGATGGCGAAATGGAAGGTCATATCGTCTTTCCACCCCAGTCCGTTACTTGCCGTACGCCATTCGGTGCCTGCATAAGAGCCGTAGAGGCGACTCGGGTCGTAGAGTTTCACGCCGAAGTCGATACGGAATATCAGCACCTTGAAGTCTAGGCGCACGCCCACGCCGTAGGACATGGCAATTTCCTTATAAAACTCGTCCCACTCGAACTTGCCGTCCGGCTGCTGGTCGTAGTCCCGAATAGTCCATATATTACCCGCATCGAAGAAGGCGGCGAGTTCGATGTATGTCCACACTTTCCAACGGTACTCGAGGTTCAGATCGAGGCGTATATCGCCCGTCTGCAGGTCGTAGTAGTAAGTGCCGCCTGTCCCGCGAAAGGCACCGGGACCGAGTGTGCGTGCCTGCCAACCGCGCACGCTGTTCGACCCGCCCGAGAAATAGCGTTTCTCGAAAGGCAGCACCGACGCATTCAGATACGGCACCGCTACGCCCACGCCCGCGTGGTACACCAGGCGGTGCTGCGGGTTAAATATCTGATAGAAAGTGAAGTTCGCGTCCGCCTTGGCGTATTGGGCAAACGGGATGTGCCATATCGTGTACGCCCCGTCGTCGTTGGTGGCAATCTTCGCCACTTTTGCCAACCCGTACAGGGCATTGCCCGCCGTCTCTATCGAGTAACTGAAATTGACATAACTGCGGTAAGGCTGCTGCCGCCGATAGCCCGAGTACGAACCGGAGTAACTCCAGTCGAGGATGAAATGGTCTTCGTAACTGGCTTTCAGCACCGTGGACTTGTCGAGGAAGTCCGAACGGAACTGCGAAGATATCCACGGCAGGTAGATATAACTGATGTCTATCAAGTTGAAACGGTGCGTCCAACGGCTGTTCGGCTGACGGGGGATAGTGTAATACAGCCCCGCATTGGCAAGGGTGCGTGTGTATTCGTCGGGGCGTTGTTGGTAACTATACGACAGATTGATACGCACTTGCGTGGGGAAACTCAACCCCACTTCCGCCTTGCCCTCGATGGCACGGTCGCCGTTCTGCCGCCACTCGTAACTCCCTCGCCCGTTCAGCGACAGTTGCTCCGCCCCGCGGAAGATGTTCTTGTTGGTGTAGCCCAAGCCGGCGGCGATACCCCAGTCGCCCGCGGAGTATGTCCCCTCCACCTCGGCGGATACATTGTGCAGTTTGCCCCGCGAGAGGGTGATGTGGCAGTCGAGCATATCCTCCCCCACCGGGTCGAACGAGATATCCACATACTTCACAGGTCCTAAGGCGTTTAGCAGCGAGTAAGTCCGCTCCACACGCCATGCCGCATAGTACTTGCCCGCCTCGATACGGCAGTTCCTGCGTAGCACACTCGGGCGCAAGAAACGCTTCCCGATATAGGAATACTCGTTGCCGTATTTGTCTTGCTCGGTGTGCAGTTCCGCCCCGTCGGGCAGGTGGTTCGGGTCGTAGTCGATATGGTAGCACACACGCCGAACGGTGTAACGGGTGTAGAGTTTGCGACCGGCACTGTCCGACAGTTGCATCACATATTTCGAGAGCAGCAACTCGAGGTCGGTCGAGCAGTCGTTGTAACTGCTGTCTGCCACATACTCGAGCATCGATTTGTCGAAGTAGAAGTACCCCTCGTTATGTAGGCGAGTGGCGATTCGTTCCCGCTCTGCGTCCAAGGTAGAGGTGGAGAACTGGTCGCCTACATGGATGAGTGAACGCCCGTCCACAGCCACTTCCCGCACCTCGGGGCGGTCGATGGACACTTTGTAATGCCGAATGGTGTACGGGCGGTTTGCCGTGATGAGATAAGTCAGGTAGAGTTTGCGCTTCTTGGTGTACATGGTCGTGTCCACCGTGGCGTTGAAGTACCCCCGATTGACCATCGTCTGCCGCAACTGCTCCATCGACACGGCAGTCAACGCATCGTCATAAATGACAGGGGCTTCGCCCATTTTTCGTGCGTTCTTGGCGAGCCACTTATTGCTCTTCGTGGTCGTGTCGGCGGGGGCGGTGTTGTAGATATCCAACTGCAATTTCCAGAAACCGAATATCTCTGTGTTCTGCTTTTGACGCAGATAATCACGCAGTTCCGTTGTCGGTACATCCTTGGTGTCCGTCACTTTCACCCGCGCTTTATTGAGCAGGTACTGCCCCTCGGGGACGAACTTCGTCGTGGCACACGATGCCAACAGACACCCTGCAATGATGCACACTATCGGGCGGACTGCTCGGCGGAGCAGACCGTGTTTGCCGCCTGCGGAAAGGCGGGATTTCTCGGTGGTTCTATGCAGGTGTGTCGGTCTCATTATATACAGCCCGCAAAGTTACACATTTTTTGTCGAATACGCAAATCTAAAACAATGGTGGCGTGTCGCCACAGACAATTCTTTAATTCCTAATTCTTAATTCTTAATTCCTAATTCCTAATTCCCCCTCGGGGTATGGACAAAAAAATAGACCTGCTAACGCAAGTCTACACCAATCAAAAAATCTCAATTATGAACAACTAATATCCCTAGTTGCGGAGGATGGGATCGAACCACCGGCCTTCAGGTTATGAGCCTGACGAGCTACCACTGCTCTACTCCGCGATACATATTTCCTGTAACCTACTTCCGTTGTCGCCTTTCGGTTCCACCGAACGCATTCCAACCGCCGTTGCAGTTTCTCTCTCCTGCGTTACAATCGCCCTTTCGAATTCTCGCAATCGCCGGTCGAGATCTTTCGGTTGCCCGTCCGTTCCGACGAATTGTATCCATTCGCTCGAACCTGACTCAGCCCCTTCGGACATTGGCTACTTTGGAAATCGGCTGCAAAGGTACGGCTTTATTTTGATATACGCAAATTTTCTCCGCATTTTTCTGCAAAATTATTACATTTTAAGCAAAAATCCATCCTCACACACCGCTCAACCACAAGGCAAAAACAAGGAAAAAACAAGGAAAATCAACCTTGCATATTAATTATT
>CAVFIY010000038.1:9891-11234 GCA_963622435.1 Bacteroides uniformis
CCGAAACTCCGCGAGCGTAACAGCCGTTGCAATCGACACATTCAGGCTTTCGGAGGTCGCCACACCGGCGGGGTAAGACGGAATCAATAGCGGGTGCGTGATGTAGGAGCGCACCGCCGCCGAAATGCCGTTCCCCTCGTTGCCCATAATAATGACTCCCCGCTCTCGGTCCGCAATCGCCCCCGGCTCGTACAGGTTGCGCCCGTCGAGCAGCGTTCCGTAGATGGGCAGCCCTTTGGGAGCCGCTCCGAGAAACGCCTCCAAATCCGTATAGACCACCTCCACGCGTGCGAGCGCCCCCATAGTGGCTTGCACCACTTTCGGCGCAAAACAATCCGCCGTGTCGGTCGAGCAGACCACCTGCCGCACGCCGAACCAATCGCACGTGCGAATTATCGTGCCGAGGTTGCCGGGGTCTTGTATGCCGTCGAGGCACACCACCAATCCGTCCGCCACGCTCGCCGTGGGCGCTGCGGGCTTCCGAAACACACCGATTACGCCTTGCGGGGTGCGCAGCGACGAAAGCTGCTCTATATCAGTCTGCGTAGCGTTCTGACTGTCAATCAGATAGACCAACTCAAACCGTTTTGCCAATTCTTCCACGCACTTCCGCCCCTCAGCGAGGAAAAGTCCTTCCTCATCACGAAACTTTTTCTGTTGCAGACTGCGCAACCGCTTCAGCAGCGCCTTCGAGACATGTTCAATCGTATTTGTCGGTGTCATATAAATTAGGTAGTCTTGTTAAAATAATTCCGCCTATGGGCGTAGTCTTACTTAATTTTTCATTCTGCCGCAACAGGGTCCTCGCTCACCACGCAGCCGTCTTCGCTCACTTCGAGCCGTGTCGGCACACCGAACCACAGCGGCAGATTCCGCTCCACATGCCCGGCGGGGAAGTCAAAGAGCACCGGAAAATCGTACGCTGCCACCGCTTGTGCAATCGTTTCGTACACCGTGCAGCCCATCGAAGGGTCGTCGTCGCAGTCCGAAAACTGCCCCACCACGAGCCCCGCAATCCGTTCGAGCACGCCCGACAGCCGCAGATTTTGCATCATGCGGTCGATGTGGTAATGTCGCTCCGCAATATCTTCCAAAAAGAGAATACACCGTTCGCCCCGAACCATTGCCTTTTCTATCACGCTATTCAGGCCGTATGGCGTTCCCTGCAGTCCGTACAGCACGCTCAGGTTGCCGCCCACGAGCCGTCCTTGGGCCTGCCCCACTCGATTGAGCGGATGCGCGGGCAAGAGATACTCCAACGCCTCGCCTCGTAGCGCACGGCGGAACAGCCGCAGCGGCTCCGAATCCTCGGGCAGCGTCGCTATATGTTTGCACATCAGCCC
>CAVFIY010000039.1:0-11192 GCA_963622435.1 Bacteroides uniformis
ATATTCCCCCTGTTCATTTTATTGCAACAGTAGTAATTAAGAATTAACAGTTAACATGCAGAGCGGGGTTCCCTTATTTGGTTATATTTGAGATAATTTTTCGTGTATTTGTTTCTGTATAAACAAATAGGGTCAAATATAGTTCAAATATGCTTTTTATGATAATTTATGTCCATACGCCGCAGGCGTCCGTTCCAAAGGGACATACTGTGTATTATAGTCCGTGGCGACACGCCACCGTCCGTTCCAAGGAAATTGTTGTCACCGGCGACACGCCGGTTTTTCGTGTATTTGTTTCTTTTTTATAGACAAATAGGGTCAAATATAGTTCAAATATGCTTTTTATGTCAGCCGCAGGCGTCCGTTCCAAAGGGACATACTGTGCATTATAGTCAGTGGCGACACGCCACTATAGAAACTATAGCGGCTATAGAAACTATAGTCTCCCCACCTCTCCTGCCACAGAAAAACGCCTATATTTTACACTTTTGTAAGTGTTTACTTGTGTATGTTCGCCAAAAGCAGTAAATTTGCGCTGTTTTTTGCGTAGGTACGAACTGCGCAAAAGGCATATAGATTCTATATTGATACAAAGCAATAGGCATATAGATTCTATATTGCTGCAAAGCAAGTGTCATACAGATTCCACACAACACAAAGATTACTCTGATATTCAATCGATTATGCAATATCCTTTTTCTTCCGGTCGGATGATACGCCGCTCCTCTCGCACCGTACTGATGCTCTGCGGGTTCTTTCTATTCGCCGATTTCACAGCGACTGCCGCCCCTGCCGCAGCCGCCACGGATTCTATTCCCACCGAGTTGTCTCTCGACTCGTGCTTGGCGATTGCGCGTCGCCAAAACAAAGATATTCAGCGACTTCGGCTCGAACGGGACAAGGCGCAAGAGGTGAAAGACCAGGCGTTTACGAAGTATTTCCCGCAGGTGAAAGGGACGGCATTCGGCTATCACGCCCTGCACCCGATGACCGAAATAGGCATTGACGACATCGGGAATTCCGCCGTCCGCGACCTGCTCACGACCCTATATGGCAACTACGGTGTTGCATTGGGGTTGGATAAGTCGTTCTCTATGTTTCAATACGGCTACGGGGCGGGCGTTACCGCCGTGCAGCCCGTCTATTGGGGCGGCAAGATAGTGGCAGGTAACCGCCTGGCGAAAGTGGGTGTGGAGGCTGCCGAACTCCAAACAGAGATGAGCGAACGGGATTTGCTCGAGCAAGTAGAGGAAAGTTACTGGTTAGTAGTGGGGTTGGTGGAGAAAAAGGCGACTTTGGATGCCTTCACCTCGTTGGTGGATACGGCGTACCACACCCTCTCGGTGGCAGCCGAGGCAGGTCTGGTCTTGCGCACCGACCTTTTGGAGATCGAACTGCGCCAAGCGGAACTGGAACGCACTCGTATTCAACTCGATAACGGTATGTCGTTGGCGTACCGCGCACTTCTGCTCTCGATGGGTTACACCCCCTCGACGGACACTATCTTCCCCACCCTGCAAGCCGATACCCTTTCGGATATTCACGACACGCTTTATGCCCTGCCGTCGTTGGACACCAATCATGCGGATTCGCCTGAATCACAGTTGCTTAACCTGCAAGTCAAGGCGGGCGAACTGCGCCGTCGTATGACCGTGGCGGACGCGCTGCCGCATGTGGCAGTCGGGGTGCAATACGGTTACACCAATTTCCAAGCCAGCCTGCTCAAGAACGGATTGAGTTCCAAGTACGGCAACGGGGTCGGTTTTGTGACGCTCACTGTCCCCTTGACCGACTGGTGGGAGACGGCGCACAAGATTAAAGAGCAGAATATCACTATCGAACAGGCACGCCTGCAGCAGGCGCACACGGAGGAACTGCTCACGCTGCGTATCGAACAGGCGTACGACAAGATGCAGGAGTCGTATCTGCTGATTGACGCCACGCGGCGTGCGCGGGATATTGCCCGTGAGCATTATCGCCTCTCGATGGCTCATTATCAGGCAGGTACGGCGACCATTACGGATATGCTTCTCTCGCAGTCTAAACTCCTGCAGGCAGAGAACGACTTGACGGACGCGGTGATTTCTTACCGCATTGCCTCTCGCCGTTACGCCGACTTGACCAAGAATAACTAATCTATCCACTCGATATCATCTCGGTATCCACTCGATGCCCCGCCCCTACTCCACCCGCCTGCCAACCACAGGGTAACATCAGGGAAAGAACAGGGAAGAACGGGGGCGAAGAAATAGGGGCTAATTAAACGGACACAGGATACACGGAAGACTATAGTTGACTAGGGGCTAACGAATAGGAGGGTCTCCCATGCGGGAAACCCTCCTATTTCAATCCGTTGTACTGAGTTCGCACCACGCACGCTTGTACTGCTGCACACACTGTGCGGTTGTACTATGAGCGTACTCTTTGCGGCACTACTCGTACCTGATGTTCATTCGACTTTTTCTCCGTTTTTTGCTTCTGCACTCGGCGTTGCAGGTGCCTCTTCGGCAGGTGCAGCCGTGGTGGCAGGCGCAGCGGGCTTTTTCTTGGCTCTCGACCTACGAGATTGCGACGCTTTCTTCGGCGTGGCGTTATTCTGCTGATTAACAGCCGAATCTGCTGCCGTCGTCGTTTCCGTATCCGCAGAAACCGTTCCCGTTGCTGCCGTTGTTGTGTCCGCAACAGTTGCAGCAGCCTTCTCTTTCTTGGGCTTTGGTGCAGACTTGCGCTTGGGCGTTGCCTTTGCCTGTGCTGCGTTTCCCTTTTGAGAATCAGCAGATTCCTGTGCGGGAGTTGCCGCAGGGGCTTGCTTTTGCGGACGCCGGTCGTCCTTTGCCGCTTTCTCGGGAGCGGGAGTTGCTTGAGGTTTCGGCGAGTTATCGGGCTTGGGAGCAGGTTTGCGCTGCTCTATTCGCTTTCCGTTCTCTCGTTTCTCCTCTTGCTCCTTGCGGGGCTGCCCGTTCTTGGCGTTCTGCTGATTAGCGTTCTGCCCGTTCTTGGCACTCTGCTGATTAGCGTTCTGCCCGTTCTTGGCGTTTTGCTGATTGGCGTTCTGCCCGTTCTTGGCGTTCTGCTGATTGGCATTCTGCACTTTCGCCGACACGGTGTTCTTCTGCTCCGGCTCTTCGGGGTGCTTGAGGATATTCCCCTTCGCGTCCACAAAGCGCATTTCGAGCATGCCCAAACTCTGGTCTTCGATAATACGCACGCCGTACTTCCGCTGCCATTGGTTCTTGAGGCTCAAGAGCCACCCGCGGCAGATATAGGAGTACACATACGGGTGCAAGTGCAGGCGAATACCGCTGCCGTAATGCTCGCTCATACATTCCAACTCCTGTTTCACGCTGTCGGTGAACAGAATGGAGGGCTGAATCTTGCCCTTGCCCATACAGGTGGGGCAGACTTCCATCACTTCCATTTCAACGGCGGGGCGCACGCGCTGACGAGTGATTTGCATGAGTCCGAACTTACTGAGCGGCAGCACATTGTGCTTCGCACGGTCGTTGCCCATCAACTTACGCACATAGTCGTAGAGTTGCTGCTGGTGGTCTTTAGAGTCCATATCGATGAAATCCACGATGATGATTCCACCAATATCCCGAAGGCGGAGTTGATGCACCAGTTCTTCTGCGGCGAGCATATTGAACTGAAACGCATTCTCTTCCTGGTCTTCGTAAAGTTTCTTACTGCCCGAGTTGACATCGATGGAGAAGAGTGCCTCCGTGCGGTCTATAATCAGGTAACCGCCATGGCGAAAGCCCACGACACGCCCCATTCCCGTCTTTATCTGACGAGTAATATCGAAGCGGTCGAAGATAGGTTGTGTACCCTCGTACAACTTCACTATCTTGGCACTCTCGGGGGAGATGAGTTCGACATAGCGTCGCACCTCCTCGTACATCGCGCGGTCGTTGACCTGAATGGTGGCGAAGTCGGGCGTAAAGACATCACGAATGATGCCTATCGTGCGTTCCAACTCCTCGCAGACCAGACTGACAGGCTCTTTCTGCTGGAGGGACTTGACTATCTCCTCCCACCGCTGAACGAGCAGACGCAGTTCGTTGTCCAATTCGGCGACGCGCTTATCCTCTGCCACTGTCCGCACAATCACGCCAAAGCCCTGTGGCTTAATGGATTGCACCAGTTGTTTGAGGCGCGAACGCTCCGACTCGCGGCGAATCTTCTGGCTGACCATCACGGTGTCGCCAAAGGGTATGAGAACCATATTCCGCCCTGCGATACTAATCTCGGCGGTCAAACGAGGCCCCTTGGTATTGATGGGTTCCTTGCTGACCTGCACCAGAATGGGGTCGCCGACTTTCAGATAGTCGCTGATGTGTCCGTCTTTGCCCACCTCCGGCTGACGCTGTATGCGCTGAACAGAAGGCGCATGCCGACGGTCGGACACGGCTTTCGAGACGAAACTCTGCAATGTAAGAAACTCCGAACCTAAATCCAGATAATGGAGAAAAGCCTCTTTTTCGTAACCTACATCCACAAAGACTGCGTTCAGTGCAGGCATTACCTTTTTCACACGCCCGTAGTAGATATTTCCAACCGAATAGTTGTCTTTATCTCGGCGTTCGCGACTAATCTCTTGGAGACGGTCGTCTTCGGTAAGCGCAACAGCAATCTCTTGTGGCTGTACATCCACAATCAATTCGCTTTTCATATTCTTACTTCAATAAATAAAAAATGCTTTGTGGCAACTCATCTGCGCCCAAATGAGTCTTATGCCACAAAGCAGGTTAGGACGAACCGTCTTACTTATGCTTATGACGATTCTTACGCAAACGCTTTTTACGCTTGTGAGTAGACATCTTATGTCTCTTATGCTTTTTTCCGTTTGGCATAATAATGAATTATTAAATAGTTAGTTTGTTTTCTGTTATTTGTTGTGTTGTCGTCCGTTGCGTGTTTTGGGGTCTGTTATGCATCCCGCACTCATTAGGCAATCCTGCTTGAAAGTTGCCGTCCGTGGATGCTTTCAGTTAGTTACACACCCCACCCCATTGAGTAAAACCCCTTCGGGAGTTGTTGTTAAGTGCAAACCTCGACTGCTACACACCCCACATCCATTGGGCAAACTCTGTTGTCGCGTGCCGTCCGCTGCGTGCTTTCAGCTAGTTGCGCACCCCACTCCACCGAGCAAACACTCTTCGAGGAGTTGTTGTCAAGCGCGAACCTCGACCGCTAAACACCTACCACGCACCTTCGCTCATCGTTCATCTTGCGCACACGCTCCGCACAAATCTGCACTCTCTCGGTTATCATACTCCCCGCGTGCGCACACTGAATTTATAGTAACTGCGCCATCGGTCATACGACCCGCCTCGCGTACACGCTTTTCACCTCGTCTTCCGCAGCCGATACCGTACTTATTTTTTTTCTCACCGGCACCCTGCCACTCCGACAAGCGAACTGCTACTTAACGCACTTGCCCCTTGAACTCTGCAGCGGGCTTGAAAGAAGGAATACGGTGTTCCGGCACCTCGATAGAGGTGTTTTTCAAGATATCACGCGCGATTTTCTTCGCACGCACCTTGGTTGTAAAACTACCGAAGCCGCGGAGATATACATTATCACCGTTCGACACCGACTTCTTGATATTGTCCATTGCAGACTCTACGATATTTCCGATAGAAGTTTTGTCGTAGCCCGTCTGGATAGCAATTGCATTAATGAGTTCTGCTTTTGTCATAATCTTATATGTTATATGTCTAAATTTCTATTACCGCGAAAAACGCTGCAAAGGTACTATAAAAAATTGGTTTACAAAAGTTTTTCGCCTAAAAAATTTACAGAATGGGAATTTTTATGTAATTTTGCCGTCCCGAAAAAACGGTAAGCCACACCCTACGCAGCCCCGTTGCCCTCCTCCCGATGCGGTATGGATGCCGCCAAGTACGGTAGATACACGGTAGATACACGGTAGATACACGGTAGATAAAGCCGAGCGTACCGTACCCTTAAGCGGCGGAGCAAACGGGATGCCGCCTACCAAACACCCCCACACACGCACTATATAGTATGGAATACCAATCGCCTTTGCATAAAGCACTTTACCGCTGGTACGAGCAGAATCGGCGCGTCCTGCCGTGGCGGGAGACGCAAGACCCGTATCGGATTTGGGTATCGGAAATCATTCTCCAGCAGACACGCGTCGCGCAAGGAATGGCGTATTATATGCGCTTTGTCGAACGCTTTCCCGATGTCGATGCGTTGGCGCAAGCCGCTGAAGATGAGGTACTTCGCTACTGGCAGGGGTTGGGCTACTACTCCCGTGCGCGCAACCTCCACAAGGCGGCGCAACAGATTGTGGCACAGTGCCAACAGCCTTTCCCGAAGACTTTCGACGAGATACGCCGCCTGCCCGGTATCGGCGACTACACGGCGGGCGCCATTGCCTCTTTCGCATACAACGCACCCTACCCCGCTATGGACGGCAATGTCTATCGCGTGGTCGCCCGCCTCTTTGACTGCGATGTACCGTTCGACACAAGCGCAGGCAAGAAACACTTTCACTCCTTATTAGAAAGCGTGTTCGATACCGCCAACGCCCGCCTCTTCAACTCTGCCATTATGGAATTCGGGGCACTCTATTGCACCCCCGCGCTCACCCTCTCTGCCGACGCTGACCCGCTCGCCGAGAGCGTATGCGACGACTGTCCGATAGAGGCGTTTTGCGCCGCGAAGAAACACGGTGCTGCCGCACTACTCCCTATTCGCAAAGCCCGCCCCACGCTCAAAGACCGCTACCTAAACTATTATATATATGTAAGTTACCGCGACGGGAACGCCTGCACACTGCTGCACCGACGCACCGAGAAAGATATTTGGCAGCACTTGTACGAATTTCCCCTTGAGGAGGCGACGCACCTGCACACCCGGGAGGAGGCAACCGCACTGTCTGGCGTAGTGCCGACCGCCTATTTCGACACGCTGCATGTCTTGAGCCACCAACGCCTGCACACGCGCTTTTTTGTCTGCCGCCGCGACACGCTGCCCGCCCTCCCCGCCACCTTCGAAACTCCTTTCAGCAACCTGGACCGCTACGCCCTCTCTCGCCTCACCCTCAAAGCCCTGGAGCATCTGCACCTGCCTCGTTAAGTATCCGGCCAAGATAATGGACTATGCACCCCTACGCACCTCATAATCAATAGATATACAAAAATACGGCGATGGGCTTGTCTGCGGAAAAACAGACAAGCCCATCGCTATAATAGTTCTATGCAAACGGAACGCTACTTCTTCTTTTTCGCGTCCGTGGCGGCGGGAGAAGACTTTTTTGCAGGCGTGGTGGCGGGGGCGGACTTCTGCGACCAGCGGGCGGGAATCATACGATAGGGGTAACGCTCGCGGATGTTGTCCGCATTCGGACAGTCGCAACGGTGAATACGAATCCCCTTTGTCACGCTGATAAAACCGAAGATAGGGTCGCCCGGTTGCGGATTGCAGCAGCGCGAGAGGTTGTAATCCACATTCTTCACATTCATATCCACCTCTATCGCCAGCCCCGTCAACTGCTCTTTGGGGATATACTCCGCCTTCGGCTCCACATGGTGTGTCGTGGCAGCCTCTTCCAGCGAAGAGAGTAACTCGCGCAGTTGAAGCACATCCTCTTTGCCCTGTGCTATAGACTGATAGAGGTCGCTCACCGCCTTGTAGCCCAACTTATTTGCCAAACGGGAGATGTCCGCCTCGGTGTACTCCATCTTCCAGTTGCGGAAGCGGCGTTCGAGCAGTTCCTTTCCCTCTGCAGCGTCCTTATACTCAATCTCTTTGAGCGATTGACGAATCTTATTCTTCGCCTTGGTCGATGCCACGAAGTTCAGCCAATCGGCATTCGGTTTCTGATTCGGAGAGGTCAGAATCTCTATCTGGTCGCCGTTCGCAAGCCGCTGACGGATAGACACATTCTGATTGCGGATACGCCCACCCACGCAGTGGTCGCCCACATCGGAGTGGATACTATAGGCGAAATCTAGCACCGTCGCCTCGGCGGGCAGACGACGCAAGTCGCCCGTCGGCGTAAAGACATAGACATACTGTTTGTTGGTGAGGATATTGCCCTTCACGCCCTTATACGCCCAGTGTGCAGCGACACCTTTCTCCGCCACCTCGTCCATACGGCGCGTACGGATTTGCACCTCCACCCAGCGGTTATCAGGACCCAGCACCGTCGTATGCAGACTCTCGTATCCGTTCTCCTTCGGCACAGACAACCAGTCGCGTAAGCGTTTCGGATTGGGTTGGAAGATGTCGGTAATCAGCGAATAGACCTGCCAGCAATCCTGCTTCTCTCGCTCCGCAGGCGAGTCGAGAATAATGCGAATGGCAAATAAATCGTATATTTTATCCACATCGCAGTTCTGCGCCTGCATTTTGTGATAAATGGAGTGGATGGACTTGGGGCGACCTTTGATGGTAAAGACAAACCCCGCATCCTTGAGTTTCTGCTCGAGCGGGGCGATAAATCGTGCGATGTACTCATCCCGTTCCGACTTCTTGGCGTTCAGCGCATGGGCGATATACTTATAGGTGGTGTAGTCGGTGAACTTGAGTGCCAAATCCTCCATTTCGGTCTTAATCTGGTATAAGCCAAGCCGATGCGCCAATGGAGCATGGAGTTGCTGCGTCTCACGCGCCACATGCCGACGGCGGTCGGAATCGCCCTCTTTGTCTAACTCACGGAGCAAATCAAGGCGTTCATTGAGTATCTGAAACAGTACTTTATTACTATCTTCCATTATTGCGTACGAATTAGTTATACAGACTTACATTTGCCTGAATATCTGTATATTGTCAAGAAAAGGGATGTATTATGCTTTGGCAATATGCCGTCTTTGAAGAGCGGTCAACACACTTTCCGACGCAATAGGGTTCAACCCGCGAAATGTAGTGTGTTTCTTTAACTCATCGAGCGGCATAGTTAGTAACAGTTTGGCAATACATTCGTCTGCAAACGAATTGCTTACGACATTCACTCCCGTAAAGTCCAGCACCACTCGTTCGTCTTGTTCCAACAACGGCATTAACTGTTCACGGACACGCTTTCCCAATGGGCGTGTACCGAGATTTTCTCCATAATCTTTGAAATTGAATACTACCATAACTCCTCCAATTCGTTGTCGTTTAAGAAAGTTTCATTATATTGTTCCGCTATATTCGTCCGGTTCGCCACCACTTCTGCAGGATTGATTTCTCTATCGGTGCAGAGTTGCATATACACAATGGTGCCTTGCCAAAACTCACTTTCTGTTGTCGTTTCTACCGAATTTTGCACCTGCAATGTATGATTGCCCGACCGCACCTCGTAATGCAAACCGGCTTCTCTGTCAAGCAAAGAGGCGGAAAATAAACCAAATCCCATTCCTTTTCCATCCGTTACCGTGTCTTTGATACACAGTTTCAGTGCATCCACCTCGGAGATACTGCTGTACTTTTCATTTTCCGTCAAAGATGCCCATACCCCTATTCCGTCATCGGCAACTAAGAAACTAATCGTATGATGTTCCGGGTCATACTGTGTAATGATAGTACCCATTTCTTTACCGGAATGAGTAAGCACATTGTCCAGAATCTCATAAAAACAATAACTCATTCCTTGCAGCACCGTTGTTTCTATGGCAATGTATTGTGTCAATACCCCTATAACACGCTGATAGACAGCGTAAATGTTTTTCTCATCAAACACATCAATCGTAAGATTACCATTCGATGAGGGGAAATAGTGCTGTATAAGAACGGAAAGATTCATTGTATATAATTCGTACTCTTAACTATTGAGTAATGCATTTATCGGTAGCAATAATGACACGGCAACTATTGCGTAAAGACTGCTTCATAACAAAAAGCGCCATACGGTTCCGCAATGTAGGAGCAAGGACGATGCAAGGAGGATGCCACTCTGTAGCAGACTTTACCGTGCCTTTTTCGAACCACCTTCGAATCACCTTCGAATCACCTCCGAACCACCTCCGAAGCACCTCCGAAGAAAAATCCCGCCTCCGCTGCCGGTCCCTTAGGTCATTATCTGCGAAAAACTGTCTGCAAAATTACGCATTTTCTTGCACATATAAAATTAAAAGTGTACCTTTGCGCAACTTTTGTGCAATATCTGTATAGGTATGCACATTATTTAACCGAAACATTTCAAAAACTATACCAAAAAGATGAAAGCAACAAAAGTAACTGTTATTACGCTGCTCTCGATTGCCGCAGTTGTAATGGCGTATTTCTGCGTGGATAGCGTTGTAACCCCTATCCGTTTTGAGGAGGCGCGTACCGCTCGTGAAAAGGATGTAATTAAGAACTTGGTGAGTATCCGTACTGCCGAAGTGGAATACAACCGTCAGAACGGGCGTTATATAGCAGACCCCGACAGTCTGATTCTCTTCCTGAAGACTGCCACCAAGAAAGAAGTGTCGAAGGACGGTAGCCTGACCGACAAGCAGTTGGAGGCAGGTCTGACGGAGACAAAGGCAGTAAAGATTATCAACGAGGCGAAGAAGAAAGCCTTGAAGAAACAAGAGTTTGCCACAGAGAACGACTTGTATAAGTATATCTGGGAGAACGATAAAGATGTAGTATCCAACGGGTTGAGCGGTTTCCGCCGTGATACGATCACTACCAATCTTATCCAAAGCCTTTACAAAGGCGCCTATACCGAGGCAACGATTGGTGAGATTATCTATATCCCGTACACCGACAAAGTCAAGTACGAGATTGAGGTGAACAACGACTATACTAATAAGGGCTATCGCACACCGCTCTTCGAGGCACGCGCATCGTTCAATACTTATTTGGGCGACCTCAATAAGCAGGAACTGGTAAACCTGATTGATAAGGAGGAGAAACTTGACCACTATGCAGGCTTGAAAGTAGGTAGTGTAGAGGCTCCGAACAACAACGCAGGTAACTGGGAGTAATCCCCTTCCCGCTTAGACATTGACTTAAGTTATACAAGCAGCGGATTGCACCTGCAGTCCGCTGCCTCTGTTTAATTAGGAGTTTGGAATTAGGAATTAGGAATTGTGTAACAGGCAATGAGAATTATTTCGGGAATATGGAAAGGGCGGAGACTGATGCCGCCGAAGAACATCACGGCGCGTCCTACTACGGACTTTGCCAAGGAGAGTCTGTTTAATCTGCTGCAGAACCGTATGGACTTGGAGGGGATAGATATGCTT
>CAVFIY010000040.1:0-11192 GCA_963622435.1 Bacteroides uniformis
CTATATAAGAGGTATAGAGATGTTTCTGAAAGAAGTCATCGAAAGTAACACGGCGCGTCTCGTTCTGCGACGGGATGACATACTGCATTGCCAAATAGGGACGCAGTTGATCGAAAGGAATCCAGAACATAATCGACTGACGGAGTGCCTCCATAACATTCTCACGGTCGGAAATCTTGTCGGAATGGAGAGGCGCAATCGCCATAATCTTTGTATAAAGACGCGAAGTGTGCTTGTCGAAGAACACGACCTCCTGAATCAAGTACTTGACTTGGTTACGAATCAACGGCTCAAAGGAATAGTCATTGAAACTGAACTCGTCTGCCACACTGTCGTAGTGGACAATCATTGCCGAAGACTGCGAGATGTCGAAATGGGTCGGGTCGTCAGAATAGTCGGCACTCGGGTCGTCCACCATAAAACGAGCCGGCACCTCCACACGAGGCATAGGCGTTTTGAAATCGGGCTTAATAGTTTCTATGTTCGGCTCGTAGATTTCCAACCCGTTCACCACTGCATCGGCAATGACCTTGAACAAATTACGGTAGTCAGGGTCGTCGGACTTGGTAGGGAAATAGAGTTGGTAGTTCTGCTTATAGCGCAAATCGATGATACGATAGACATATCTTGCCCAGATGACATCGTCCATACGATGGAACACACTGACGATTGTATCGTGAGACTTCGAATACTCGTCCGTACGAATCTGGGCAGTACCCAATTCGTCGAAGAACGAGAGAACCTGATGCTGCGCTTGGGCAGCAGTAGCACCAAGCAGGAAGCAGGCAATAATACAGAGTTTCTTCATTATCTTGATATGATTTGATTCGTTTTTGCGATAGAGGTTATTCCGTCTTTTATAAGAGGAGATAGTCTATCATATTAGGCGTTCAACGGACACTCGGCTGACCGCTCTTCACTCTCCGAGATTAGTTAAGCGACAGAGGGATAGGTGCCAGGCGCACCTCACGACCGTCAGGACCTTTGGCACGGATGTCGGTAATAACGACGGTGGCTCCTTTCTTCAGTTTACCTAATTTGGTGCGCTGGTCGGCGGTGAACTTATTCCCCTTTGCCTCCGTCAGTCCGCCATTGATATTCAAGCGGAAAGAGGTAACTTGGTAAGGCAAATCGAGCAGACCGTCTGGACCGTAACTGGCAATGACAGAAGCATTGGTATTGAGCAAGGCATTGCGGGCGATAAAACCGTCTTGATACTCTGTCTCCCCACTCTTGAAGTAAGCACCCGGCTTGGGCAACGCTTTCACACGATAGTCACGCGTACCCATGGATTGCATCTTGCCCTCCATTTCTGCCAGAACTGAAATGGTAACTGTCTTGGCTGTCTCGCCCGGTTTGATGATCCAGAGCGACCCGTCGCGCGATGCCGTAGCCCCAGTAACTTCTACACGCACTTTCTCACTGCTGACACCCGGCACAGAGATAGAGAACTGGTTGTCATAGCCGCGATACATGATATTAAGGTCGTTGTTCGATATGGTTACCGATGGTTCTCCGACTGTATATTCACTCTCGAACGGCAAGTTCTCCATCGCACCTGAAGAGGGATTGAGATAGGCTATATAACCACGGAACTTACGCACACCCGTCGTATTGGCTACTACCTCATACAAGCCTTGGTCATTGATACGAGTACCCTCGACATAGTACTCGGGGCGTTGTGTGGAATCGACCGCTGCCAAGATAATCTGTGCAGAATACTTACCGCCACGAATGACATAGTCGGATTTCGGAATGATGTAGGCATTGAGTTTATTCACACGCAAGTCGCCTGCATCGGTTTGGTCTAACAAGTACTGCACCATCTGCCCCTCTGTGGCACGAACATCATTCTGTATCTTACTCAAGATAGTAATACATGCACCAACAGGCATCCCCTCAAAGACGGCTTCCTCCCAATCGCACGAATCCTTGTCGTGGGAGTTCCAACCCTTATCCGTAGCAAGCACTTGTTTGAACTCGGTTACCAACTCGTGGTCTCCTTCGGCAAGACCTACTATATAGTCACGATACATTGCCACTACTTCGCGTAGGACGGCACCGTTACCCTGCACAATTGCATAAGTGGCTGCCACATCAAGGTTGGAATTTCCCTCTATTTGGCGTGTACCGTCGCCCGTGGCGGCAATACGCTCTTCCACTTTTTTCTTTCCGTCGGCGAGGATGACAATCTGTGTCTTAAAGTCCTGGATATAATTATAGAGGCTGTCGGCACGGTGCTGCACCTCGAGGGCTTTGTTGTACCACTCTTGCATCTTCTCGGGGTTTTGGTCTGTAGCCTCCTTGAAGTCGCTATACATCTTTGCATTACGACTGCCTGCTGCCTCCATAGAGGAGTGCAGACTATCGTCCACCAGCGTAAAGCCGTTAAGGATATCCGTACTGACATTCAACGCCAACATGGCGGTGAGTACCAAGTACATCATACCTATCATTCGTTGTCTCGGGGTCTCGGGACAGTTTTTTGCTCCACCCATAATTCAATTAACAATTAAGAATTAACAATTAACATGCAGCGTGGGGTTATTTATTCTGTGTACACTCGTGCAGGGATGCGTTACAATGTTCCTCTCTTGCACTGTGCATTTCGCCGTTGCCTGCTGCATATATCAATTCCCTTTAGGATAGGGCATTGAGCATATTACCATATACATTATTGAGGTCAGCCACCTGCTTGGCAAGTACTGTTGTCGCATGTGCATAGTCAGCATGACTTTTCTGCGCCTCTGCTGCCGATTGACTAATCGATGTTACATTGGCAGATACGACCTTGAGCAAATCGGTCTGTGCTTGCAATGCGTTGATTTGCAACTCATAGATTGAATTGAGTGCACTCAATTTCGTACCGATTGCCTCTGCGGTCTGCTGCGAGGCTTTGGTTGTATTAGCAGTTTTTTCTACCTCGGTATGGAGTGTACTATAGGCTGTGCTCAACGACTCCGAAACGCTCGCCAATGCTCCCTGCGAAGCGACAAACTTCTCTGCAGCCGCACCGGCAGCGGTTAGTTGGGTATCTAAATGTGTAACCGAAGTCGCCACTGTACCTAACTCAGAGAGTTGCTGTGCGGTCTTCGCCAAGTTGGCGATGCCGTCTTTGAGCAAAGCCAAATCTTTCTCGCCTAACGAGGGTACGACAGCCGAAGTTTCCCCGTTAATTGCTTGTGCAGAAGCAGTGGAAGCACCTGCACCCCCCAACAATGTGGGGCGAGCTTGATGCGATTTCTCCTCCAACAAAGCGGGGTCTGCACCGAATTCGAGCAGTTGGGGGAAGACATTGTCCCAATGGAACTCGGGATGAGGTTTATCCAATGCACCGATGATGAAGAGGAATGCCTCGGTGAACATACCCATCATCAGCACATAATTGGCACCCGGCCAATGCAGTATCTTGAAAAATGCACCGATAATAACGACGGACGCACCTACGGAGTAAACGATATTAACGATATTCTTTCCTTGATAAGACCCATACCAATGCATAAACTTTGCCCAATGTCCCATCTTTTTTGCCTTTTCTTCTGTTGCCATACAACTCAATTTTAACGGTTTTTCTATACCTTAATTATAATAACAGACTTTTTCTTTATTTTCGACTGATTCGTCTTTCAGTAGTTTCGTTTTACGACTTATGCCTCGACTTATTCGCGCCGATATAGGCACGCACGCAGCGGAAACCGATATAGGGGCGACTCTCGTACTGATACTCATAGGTTCGCACTCCGCACTGCATGAAATAACTGATATCTTTCCAACTGCCGCCTTTAATCACCTTACGCTTCAAGATGTCCGGGTCGGCCTTACGCGCCATATAAGAGTAGTCGGGGTTGAGGTCGTGTACATTGGTGTTGGATGCCGTTTGGTACGCACTGTTTGTCCACTCTGCCACATTACCCGCCATATCGAACAAGCCGAAATCGTTCGGAATGAACTGTGCCACTTTCATAGTGGTAGTTCCCGTGTCATCATTATACGAACCGCGATAGGGTTTGAAGTTGGCATAGAAGCAGCCCTTCCCGTCGCGCGCATAGTTATTACCCCACGGATAGGTCGCCATCTTGCGCCCGCCGCGTGCAGCGTACTCCCACTGCGCCTCGGAGGGCAGGCGGTAATCTTGTGCAGGCACTGCATTGTGCGTATTATAGAACTTCGTACGCCAATTGCAGAACGCATGGGCTTGCTCCCATGTAACACCTACAACAGGGTAGTCAGCATACCCCGGATGAGAGAAATACATGTGAAGCATCGGGTCGTTGTAAGAGAATTGGAAATCACGACGCCATACCAATGTATCCGGGTAGATACAGATTATCTTCTTGGTTATCAAGTCCTTCGGCTCATGGAGCGGACGGATAATCGTACTATCAAGTATGCCTCCGTCTTCACCGATCCAGAATGTATCGACACGCACGAATGCGCCTGCCGGGTAACTGCTGGTTGCTACATCGAACTTATTCTCCTGCTTTACCGCATCGTCGTAATTCACCCACTCGTAACGATAGTGGAGAGAGTTCGTACGAAGTGTACCGTCGGAGAAGAACATGGGCGACAGTGCGTCACGAACATCCTCTTCCTTACTTCCCCAAGGGATTTTTGTCTTCCAATTCAAAGTAAAGTTCTCATCGTCGAAGTCTTCGTCTTTG
The DNA here is from genome assembly GCA_963622435.1 of Bacteroides uniformis. Classification (GTDB taxonomy): domain Bacteria; phylum Bacteroidota; class Bacteroidia; order Bacteroidales; family Paludibacteraceae; genus Colicola. The sequence goes on from CAVFIY010000040.1 coordinate 4,662, forward strand.
GGCTGGACAGCAAAGTCGGTCATACCTGCTGCCACTAAATAGGTACGGGCAATAGAGTCGCGCACCCAATTAACGAACTGCTTATACTCGTTGTTGGTAATTTCGGTTTGATCCATCCAAAACGCCTCTACGGTAGCCATCATGATATTGTCCGGCTGCTCAAACACAGCGGATTGGGTATTAGCACCCATCATGAAAGACCCCTGTTTGATGAATACCATACCATAGGGGTTTGCCTCGTTGAATGCGGTCGATTTCTGCGCTCCCACCAATTCGCCTGCCGGCTTATTACAACTTGCTATAACGGCAGTAAGTGCAACCAATGGAAGAATCTTTGTTCCTTTCATACGATATTTATTGTATTTCTTGTTTTCTATGTTATTTATCTCGCCGCTTACTTTCCGAACGGCTTTAGTTTCCTCACGGCTTTATTTTCCTCTCCGCTGATTGTCTTTTTATTATGCGACTCTGCATCTTTAGACTGTGTTTCAATCGCAGAAGGCAAGCGTTACAAGTAGCGTACACTCTTGTACTTGTTTGTGCGGCGGGGCTTGAGGATGTCGAAACTGTATGCCAGGTACAATTCGTGCGAGCCATAACTCTCGCGCATCAGTTTGTTTGTCGGGAATTCACAGGTGTAGCCCAATTGCAGCCCCGATATAATGTCTATTCCCAACAGCACATTCACACTCCCTGCTACTCGGTAACCCACTCCCCAACGGTATCGGTCTTTGTATTCACAGAGCAGTGTCAGGTTCAAGTCCCACGAACGGAAGTCGCTAGTTAACATTGCAGTAGGCTTAAGTTGCCACTGACGGTGGTTCTTAAAGCGGTAGTAGTACCCGCCTGCTACAGACATTGTGCCGCGCACTTTCACCGAGGCGTAGTCGCCCAAATCGACTGTCGGCATAGTAAGATGGCTATAGCTGATTCCTACCCACCAAACACCGGTTGTGTAGTACAGCCCTGCGCCCATATCGAACTTCATGCCCGACTCAGAACCCGTCGGGATACGCTCGTCATCTTTCTCAAAGTAGTCCGCCCCGCTCAAGTCGTCGAGATTGGTGCTGTCGCCCTTAAAGCCGACATTGATAAATCCCAAGTCGATACCGACACTCAAGTAACCCTTGCCCAGTTTCTGACGATATGCATACTGCGCATAGAGTGCCTGGTTCGAGAACAAGCCAAAGCGGTCGTTCATAAAGCGAATACCCGCTCCGTGGCGTGTCTTGCCTATCACGAAAGGTGAGGCGAAAGAGAACCAAGTTGTCATCGGTGCATTATTAATGCCGATATACTGCATACGGTGCGCACCCGCCACTTTCATCATATCACCCTCTCCTGCCGCTGCAGGGTTATAGGCTGTTTGCAGATACATATATTGCCCCATTTGCGGGTCGAACTGCGCATAGAGAACTGCGCACCATACGACCGTCAGTAGGAGAATAGCATATCTTTTCACACGCTTATCAAATTCTATCAATACTCTTCCTCGTTGAAGAAGAAATCCTCATCGTTCGTCGGGTAGTCAGGCCATATATCGAGGATACTCTCGTACACTTCTTCCTCGTCGTCCTCCAATTCCTGGAGGTTCTCTATGACCTCCATAGGTGCACCGATACGGTTGGCATAGTCCAACAACTCATCCTTGGTTGCAGGCCAAGGTGCGTCCTCTAATTTAGATGCTAACTCCAAAGTCCAGTACATAGTCTTCCGTTTTTATCCGAGGAATGCACTCACTTTCAGTCGGTTATGCTATGCTTATCACCTATTGGCACACGACAATCCAACCCTTTCGGGTACACTCCATCGAAATTATCGTGCAAAAGTAGTAAAAAGTTTCTGTCCCTGCAAACTTTTTCGCCATTATTTTGGTATTTATGCTGTTTTATAGCATAAATTGCATAGATTTGCAGGGTTTTCTTTCGTTTTGATTTATCTGCTGCGCAGTGTTCACAAGAAGAGAAAGCACTTATTTCGTCCAGATTTCGAGAGAGGCGTGAGTCTGCTCACCGCACCAGCGGGAGAGGACAAAGAAGTAGTCGCTCAAGCGATTAACGAAGCGGCGTTCCTCTTTTTTTTGAGAATGATTGTCTGCTTTAGAGCAGTCGTCTGTCTTGGAGAGAGGGGCTGCTGTTTGTTCTTTTTGGGCAGTGTCGAGGGCGACCAGTAGGCGTTCGAGGCGGCGCGTAATAGTGCGGCAGACATGGCAGCGGGCAACGAGTTCATTCCCTGCGGGTAAGACGAATGCCCGCACGGGAGTGAGGTCTGCCTGCATGGCGTCTATCCAGTGTTCCAACTGTGTAGTGTCCTCACTATCAATCCAATTGCCCTCTGCCTCACTGAGCGAGGCGCCGAGATTGAAGAGGCGGTTCTGCACCCACAGCAGGTGTTCGTCGATGTCGGGCAACGCCTGCGGGTCGGCAAGTTTTTCTCGCGACAACGCCAAGTGCGGATAGTTCTCCAACGAGGCACGCAGCATCCCCACCCATGCATTCAGCTCATCTGCCGTGCCGTAAGTCTCCAAACGCGGGTCGGCTTTGCTCACCCGCTGCATATTCGCCAGCGAGGTCTGCCCCGCATCGCCTGTTTTGGTGTAGATTCTCATTTGTCTTGAATTTTATGCATTATACAATTGTATATTCGATTCATCTGCTTTGTATCCTCCCTGTATCCTCATTGCATCCACCCTGCATCCACCCTGCATCCCCGTTGCGCGACTATATGCAATATACAGTTTCGGCGGCATTAGGGCAGGGGCGTATCCGATTACAGTCGGAGGGTGTAGTGCTTGCGGAGGTAGTGCGGGTCGAAGAAGACCAGCCCGACTGACCACAAGTCCATCGTTGTCGTAACGGCTTCGCAGGCACAAATGCGTTGCCACGCCGCCTCCATGGCAGGGGAGTGGTGGATGTCGTCCACGATGAACAGACTCTTCTCGCCCGCCATCGGGAGCAGATAGGAGAAGTAACGCCAGGTGGCACACTCGGTATGATTGGCATCAATATAGGCGATGTCCACCTGCTTGGGGCGGTAGGCGGAAAGGGTGTCGTTGATGTTCCCCTCTACGAGTGTAATATTCTCTATATCAAGGCGGTGCCACACCTCCTTTGCTACGGCGGCTATCTCAGGGCTGCCCTCGAAAGTGGTAACTCGATTGCGGCTGTCGGCAGATGCCAAGTAGGCGGTTGTAACCCCAAGCGATGTTCCCAATTCGACTATCTCGAGCGGGCGTTTCGCCTCGTGTCCGAGGAAGGCCGCCAGGCGGAAGAGGAGTTGAGCCACTCGCGGCTGCTCCAGACAGTTCTGCGCAATAGCGGCGATGGATTGGCGATAGGTATCGCCCCGCAGGCTTGCCCCCGTGCCGAAGTCGCGCACCGTCAGTTCTCGCTCGGAGGCTAAAAGCGCACGGCGTTCTTTCTCTATCGGGGCGAAGCAGTAGTAGGAATGCCTGTCGTAGAACAACATACGCACCATATAGAAGAGGTAAGGAGAGTGAATCCCCTCCCCACCCGTGTTCCACGCCGTGAAGCGGTGGTGCAAAAAGGCTATCGCGCGAAAGAGTGTGTTTCTCGGTGTCATATTGCCTGCAAAAGTAGCCATTTTTTTTCGTTTGTGCAACCGTTTGAGGAAAAGTGCGTACTCATTTTGTTATTTCTTTGGCAGTTTTCATTATTTTTTGTACCTTTGCGGCATGATTCTGAACTATATATGGGTCGCCCTTATCCTGCTAGCGGTTGTCGTGGGGATAGTGCAAGCGTTCTGCTTCGGGCAGACCGATATTTTTTCTGTGATACTAAACTCCACATTCTCAAGTGCCAAGACGGGTTTTGAGATTTCCATCGGGTTGACGGGTGTGCTGTCGCTCTGGATGGGGATAATGAAGATTGGCGAAGAGGCGGGCGTCGTCCGCCAGATGTCCAGAGTGGTCAGCCCGTTCTTCACACGCATATTCCCCGAGCTGCCGAAAGACCATCCCGCTTTTGGCAGTATGCTGATGAACATCTCCGCCACGATGCTCGGGATTGACAATGCCGCCACGCCGCTGGGACTGCAGGCGATGCGGGAGTTGCAAGAGACGAATCCCGATAAGCAGCGTGCGAGCAACTCGATGATCATGTTTCTCGTGCTGGTAACGAGCGGATTAACGCTGGTGCCTGTGAGTATCATGACCTATCGGGCGCAACTCGGTGCGGAGAATCCCGCCGATGTGTTTCTGCCTATTCTGCTTGCCACCTATTTCGCCGCCATGGCGGGGATAATCTCGGTGGCTATTGCACAGCATATCAATCTGTTTAACCGTGTTGTACTACTGACACTCGGAGGGCTGACGCTCTTCGTGGGGCTGGTGCTGTGGGCGGCACTTTCGCTGCCGCAGGAGGTGGTAAGCAGGTGGTCTGCCGTACTTGCGGCGGTGCTGCTGCTGGGTGTTATCTGCTGGTTCATCATCGCCGGTATCGTACAGAAGGTCAATGTCTATGATGCCTTTATTGAGGGGGCGAAAGGCGGTTTCCAAACGGCGATTGGGATTATCCCGTACCTGATTGCGATGCTCGTGGCGGTGGGAATGTTCCGCGCCAGCGGGGCGATGGATATGCTCGTGGCGGGCATCGGGTGGTGCTTTGCGCTCGTGGGGATAAACACCGATTTCGTTCCCGCGCTGCCCACTGCCCTAATGCGTCCGCTCTCGGGCAGCGGGGCGAGGGGACTGATGGTGGATGCGATGGTGCAATACGGGGCGGACAGTTTCGTCGGGCGGCTCGTGAGCATTGTGCAGGGCAGCACGGACACCACTTTCTACATCCTCGCCGTCTATTTCGGCAGTGTGAGCATCAAAGACACGCGCTATGCGGTGGTGTGCGGACTGATTGCGGACTTCTGCGGGATGCTCGCTGCCATACTACTCGGCTATATATTTTTCCACTAACGAACTATGATACAGTTTCTTACATACGACGCGACGGGGGAGTTCATCCCGTACTCTCCGGAGGATGTCGGACTAGATAGTCGGCGTATTCAGCGTTGGATTCGTGCCGTCGCCGCCGACTACGGGTACGCCACGGGGGACATCACCTATATACTCTGCTCGGACGAGAAGATACTCGCCGTCAATCGGGAGTTCCTGCAGCACGACTACTACACGGATGTGATTACTTTCGACTACGCCACAGCGGGAACGCTGAGCGGGGACATCTTTATCTCGACGGACACCGTGCAGTCGAACGCCGAGGCAGTCGGCACGGACTTTGCGCACGAGTTGGCACGCATACTGATACACGGTGTGTTGCACCTGACGGGGCAGGGGGATAAGACTCCCGAGACCAAAGCGGAGATGACACGCAAGGAGGATTTGGCACTCGCCAAGTTAGGGTTGTAGGCGGTATGTATTAGGCATTCCTTATTTACTCACATCTGCAAAGACTACATATTATCATATTCACTCATCTAAAACTTATTCGTATGATGAAAACTTACTCTGAGTACCGTGCTGCGGCACGCGAATCGCTGCACGGCGTATGGAACGAAAGTGCTGTGCTGTATTTGATTATCCTTATCGTACCGGGCATTATCAGTGGTGTATCGGGCATTATCCCCGCCAGCGAGCAGGTGCTGCTCTGCTCCGTTTCGGGATTGAGCGTGGCGGTCAGCCTCTTGCTCACCGCCCCCATGCAATACGGGGCAAACAACAGTCTTCTTATGCTCGCACGCGGCGAGAGCAACGGGGTGTTGCGCGACGGGCTGAACCTCTTCTGCAAAGACTATTCTCGCAGCGTGCCTGCTATTTTCCTCTCCTTCCTGGCAGAAGTCGGGCTGGGTCCGGTAACGCTCTTCATCGGTACGGTGATACTGCAATACGCCTACGCCATGGTGCCTTATCTGCTGCGCGACTACCCCGAACTGACTACGAAAGAGGCACTGCGTACGAGCCGCCAGATGATGCGCGGACACAAGTGGGATTTGTTTGTACTCGACCTGACTTTTATCGGCTGGTGGTTCCTCGCGATATTCACACTCGGCATTGCCATGCTCTGGATTGCCCCCTATCAGTATGCCGCACACGCATACTTCTACGAGGACCTGAAAGCGGCGACTATTGTGGAAGAGTAGTACGCTATCACTTATAGACGAAAAGAAAAGAGGCTGCTAATCAGTCTCTCTTTTTATTCGTACGCTGCGCAAGCACCGAGCGGGTATCTCGCGAGTGTCGTGTATGTTGTGTGATCCATGCAGGATTCAAACCTGCAACCCCCACATCCGTAGTGTGGTACTCTATTCAGTTGAGCTAATGGACCAATGCTTGCGGTGAGTAGCACAATCTCGTTGCAAGCGACCGGCTGTATAATGAGGAGTTTACCACTCTAACACTGCTCCTCTGCCGACCTCACTTCGTATGATAGATATGCCCTTTTGCAAAAAAGAGAGGCGAACCTCTTCTTTCTCGGTCAGTTGAACTTGCGGTGCGGACGAGACTCGAACTCGCGACCTACGGCGTGACAGGCCGGTATTCTAACCAACTGAACTACCGCACCA
>CAVFIY010000041.1:0-11131 GCA_963622435.1 Bacteroides uniformis
GTCGAAATTTTCAATCGCCTTCCCGTTGATGCTTATCGATTCGAGCGAGGCATCGCTGTCGCTTGGGGTCGCCACCTCTATCGATTTGACCACCGACGGGTAGTAGCTCGAAGCACGCCCCATCAGCAGCCACGCCGTCGAGCCGGTGCCGCTCATCAAATGCTTTAGATGAATTTTCCCATTCTTGTTATAGCCATAACCGGTTATCTCACAGCTACCGGAGTAAGCAGGAACCGACGTCAAGTCCGCCTCCACTATCGTATAGGCAATACTTAGCTCGTCTTGCACCGTTCCGATGGTAATATCCAGTTTCCCGTTTATATTCTTGAGCGGTATGGCTATGTAATAGCTATTCTCTAAATTATTGTCCGCCCAAGTCAATACTCCGTTCGAGATAGAATATTGTTTGTTATTATTTCTACAAACGAAAGTAATCCCGTTCACGGTTTCCGTTGAGGTTTCCCCGCCGCATATTGTCGCATGGTCGGTCCATTCGTCAGACGAGAAGTCGGTGCTGAATAGTGTCACCTCCGCCCGAGCGTTCCCCGCCAAGAGCAAAACCATCGCCACGGCCAAAAAATTGATACGCTTCATAATCAGTTGTAGAAAAATGTCCTTATATATATAATATCGTTTTAGAAAAAACATACACAGCGAACCGCCCGAAAGACGATTCGTTGTGCATGCTATTTACATCCGAAAAAGCCGGATTAGAGTTGCGGGCCTGCAGCCACCAGTGCTTTGCCGGCCTCGTTGGTCTCGTATTTAGCAAAGTTCTTGATGAAACGAGCCGCCAAGTCTTTTGCTTTCTCTTCCCATTGTGCAGCGTCAGCGTAGGTGTCGCGCGGGTCGAGGATGGCGGGATCTACACCGGGCAGAGCGGTCGGTACTTCGAAGTTGAAGTACGGAATCGTCTTGGTCGGAGCGGTCAGGATGTCGCCACCGAGGATAGCGTCGATGATTCCACGGGTATCGCGGATCGAGATACGCTTTCCGGTGCCGTTCCAACCGGTATTTACCAAGTATGCCTTTGCGCCCGATTGCTCCATCTTCTTAACCAATTCCTCTGCGTATTTGGTCGGGTGGAGTTCGAGGAATGCCTGACCGAAGCAAGCCGAGAAAGTAGGAGTCGGCTCGGTGATACCACGCTCGGTACCGGCCAATTTTGCGGTGAAGCCGCTCAGGAAGTAGTACTTGGTTTGCTCCGGAGTCAGGATGCTGACAGGAGGCAGCACGCCGAATGCGTCAGCCGACAGGAAGATCACATTCTTTGCAGCAGGACCTGCCGATATCGGTTTAACAATCTTGTTGATGTGGTAGATAGGATACGATACACGGGTGTTCTCCGTCACGCTCTTATCTGCGAAATCAATCTTGCCGTTCTCGTCAACCGTTACGTTCTCCAGCAGGGCGTCACGCTTGATAGCGCCGTAGATATCGGGTTCGCTCTCTTTGTCGAGGTTGATTACTTTTGCGTAGCAACCGCCTTCGAGGTTGAATACGCCCTTGTCGTCCCATCCGTGTTCGTCGTCGCCGATGAGCAGACGCTTCGGGTCGGTCGAAAGAGTGGTCTTACCCGTACCGGACAGACCGAAGAATACAGCGGTGTTCTTGCCTTCCATATCGGTGTTAGCCGAGCAGTGCATCGAGGCGATGCCCTTCAGCGGCAGGTAGTAGTTCTGCATCGAGAACATACCTTTCTTCATCTCACCGCCGTACCAAGTGTTGATAATCACTTGCTCGTGGCTTGTGGTGTTGAATGCCACGCAGGTCTCCGAGTTCAGGCCGAGTTCTTTGTAGTTCTCCACTTTTGCTTTCGAAGCGTTGTAGATGATGAAGTTCGGCTCAAAATCAGCCAACTCTTCCTCGGTCGGACGGATGAACATGTTCTTTACGAAGTGTGCCTGCCAAGCCACTTCCATGATGAAGCGAACGGCGAGACGGGTTTCTTTGTTTGCGCCGCAGAACGCATCTACTACAAACAGACGCTTGCCCGAGAGTTCTTTCTTGGCGATTTCCTTAACGGCAGCCCAAGTAGCCTCCGACATCGGGTGGTTATCGTTCTTGTAGGTGTCAGAAGTCCACCATACATTGTTGTGGCTCTGTGCGTCGTCGACGATGTATTTATCCTTAGGCGAACGGCCGGTGAAAACGCCGGTCATTACATTCACTGCACCGAGTTCGGTTACTTGGCCCTTTTCGTAGCCCACCAAACCGGCTTTTGTTTCCTCTTCGAATAGTTGCTCATACGACGGGTTGTAAACGACCTCGGTCGTTCCCGTGATGCCGTACTGCGTCAAATCGATCTTTTTCATAATGATATATTTTTATTTGTGTGTTTGCTTGCTTCGCTGCGCGTATGTCCGCTGTCGCGTATTTTCGCTGTCGCGTATACTCGCTTTGCGTATTCCCGCTTCGCGTATGTTTGCTTTGCGTATTCCCGCTTCGCGTATGTTTGCTATACCCATCTAGCCTGTCTAGAATATCTAGTCCCTCTAGCCTATCTAGAAAAATCCGCCCTCTCTGTCCCCACACGAGCCCTTCCTTGCATGTTAATTGTTAACTGTTAATTGTTAATTAACCACGAGCCTCTTTTCTTTCTCCCTGCAAAATTAGTGCTAATTTCCCAAATCCGCAAAAAGGGGCGGCAAAAACCTTTTTTTTGCCAAGTGTAGTTACCAAATTTGCAGAAAACATGCTATAAAACATATTTTTTCGCGTTTTTATTTGGTGGTATGAAAAAAAGGCAGTACTTTTGCACCGTGTTTTTCATGGTATTAGATTTTAAGGTTAAGTAAAAGATTGGGTTGTCGGGAGACAATCCTCTTTTTTTTTATATAGGTATAGCCCCTCCACTTCTTTCCTTTCCACTCTACTCCTCTTTGTTGAGCATTATCTCTTTTTGGGGTACACATTTTATAGAGCAGCCCTTTCCTCCACTGATTAATCCCTTCTTTTTCTTCAAGTACATCCGTTCTTTTATTAGGGCATCATTGTGCATTTAGCATTATGCATTTAGCATTGTCCCCTGCTTGGGGGCGTGGGTGTCCTCACCCGCGGCGGTTTGGTACAAACCGTTTGACTCTGCAGTCCCCTATCTCCCCCCCCCCTCTGTTCAACCCCTATCCCCTTCTTCCCTCCATTCGCCCTATTCCCCCTAGCGATAATTCTTAATTCGTAATTCTTAATTCATAATTAGCCGCTTCTTCCCTCCATTCGCCCTATTTCCCCTAGTGATAATTCTTAATTCGTAATTCGTAATTCTTAATTCATAATTAGCCGCCGATTAGCCGTAAATCAGCGGCATATCCCCCTACCATCACGGTTGATACACGGTAGATACACGGTACATATACGGTAGATACACGGTAGATAAAGCCAATTTTACCCCACTTTTGTGGGGAGGTTACGCTTATCGTACGCCTCTTATGCAAATATTGTATAAATATGCGCATAGTGGTACGAAATAACTGTATAAATATACACAATGCAACAAAAAGTGTAGAAAAAGTATCATTTTGACGCAAATTATTTGGTCGTATAAAAATTTTACTTTACCTTTGCGCCCACTTTTCCTTTGTTAAGCCTGATTTACACAATGGCAGTGGCGACTGCCGAATGAACTGACAATTGCAAATAAACAAAGGTATTAACTAATTATATTACGGTATGAAAAGATTTCTACTCCTCTTGTCTGCCTGCGTGGTGAGCATCGGTCTCGCGTTTGCGCAAGCGAAGACATTCAGCGGAGTCGTACTGAACGAAAGTGACGGAGAACCTGTGATTGGTGCTTCCGTGCAGGTGAAAGGTACGACATCCGGTACCATTACAGATTTCGATGGTAAGTATTCAATCACCGCCGAGCCGGGGCAGACCCTTGTGATCTCCTTCATCGGCATGAAGACGGTGGAACTTCCCGTTTCGGACAACCTCAAAATTACCCTCTCCGAGAACAGTCAGGAGATTGACGAAGTCATGGTCGTGGCCTTTGGTACGACGACCAAGAAGTCGTTCACGGGATCAGCTTCGGTTGTCAAGACCGACGACATCGTTAAGCGCCAGACGAGCAATGTCAGCAGCGCCCTTTCTGGGCAGGTGGCAGGCGTGCAGGGCATCAGTATTGACGGTGCTCCGGGGTCGGTTACCAAGATCCGTATCCGTGGTATCGGCTCTATCAACGCCAGCAATGCCCCGCTCTATGTCGTGGACGGCGTACCGGCGGACGACAACACGATTGCCACGCTCAACAACAATGATATTGAGTCTATTACGGTCTTGAAAGACGCTGCCAGCAATGCCCTCTACGGTGCGCGTGGTGCCAATGGTGTCGTGCTGATTACCACCCGCCGCGGTAACACCAAGGACGCACAGATCACCATCGATGCCAAGTGGGGTTCCAACTCGCGCGAAGTGCCGACCTACTCTGTGATGACCGACCCTGCCATGTACTACGAGACATTCTATCAGGGTCTTTACAACAGCCAGTTCCTTGCGGGTCAGACCTCTGCGTATGCCCACGAGTATGCCAACACCTACCTGCTCGACCCCAACAACGGCGGTCTCGGCTATCAGGTCTATACCGTTCCGACGGGTCAACGCCTTATCGGTACCAACGGCAAACTCAACCCCAACGCCACGCTCGGCTACAACGACGGCAACAACTACTATACGCCCGACAGTTGGTACAACGAACTCTTCAAGTCCAACAACCTCCGTCAGGAGTATAACCTCAATGTGTCCGGCTCCACCGACAAGATTAACTACTTTGCTTCGGCCAGTTACTTGGACGACTCGGGTATCATCGAGAACTCTAACTATCAGCGTTTTACGAGCCGTGTCAATGTGGACTATCAGGCCAAGAAGTGGCTCAAACTCGGCACTTCGATGAGTTATGCGCATGCCAACCAGAAGTACCCTACCGAGCAGACCAGTGACAATGCCGCCACTTCGTCGGGTAACCTCTTCTATGTCAGCAACTTCATGGCGCCTATCTACCCGCTCTATGTGCGCAACGCCGATGGTTCTATCGCCATCGACAACAACGGCTACACCGTTTATGACTATGGTGACGGTGCTTCGGTGGCAGCAGGTACCAAGCGTCCCTTCATGAGTCAATCCAACCCTGCTTCGGCAATCGCACTCGATGTATCGAAATATACCCACGATATGTTCACAGGCAAGTGGTACGCTGCCGTAGAGTTCTATAAGGGTCTGAAAGCCACTGCCAATATCGGTGTCAACTACTTCGGCAGCCGTTACCAGCAGACCATGAACCCCTTCTATGGTCAGTACGCCACTTCGGGTGGCTCGGCGTATGTCGAAAGCGACCGCTACTTGACAGTCAACCAGCAGTACCTCCTCACCTACAACAACCGCTTCGCCGGTTTGCACAATGTGGACCTCTTGCTCGGTTACGAGAACTACAACTACACCTACTCTGCCAGCTACGGTCAGAAGACCAAACTCTTCTCGTCCGATATAGCCGAGATTAGCAACGCCATTCTCAACCCGCAGACAGGTTCTTTGACGCACCACTACGCTACGCAGGGTATCTTGGCACAAGCCAAGTACGACTACGACAGCAAGTACTATATCTCCGCATCCTATCGCCGTGACGCCTCTTCGCGTTTCGCCAAGAAGAACCGTTGGGGTAACTTCTGGTCGGTGGGTGCTGCATGGGACATCAACGCCGAGCCGTGGATGGAGTCGGCACAGGATGTGGTCAACCTTCTGAAACTCAAGATCAGTTACGGTGCGCAGGGTAACGACAACCTGCTCACGAGCGACGGTGCCATCAACTATTATCTCTATACCGACCAGTACGAGGTCAGCGAGAACAACGGTAGTTTCGCCACGGCGCTCACCTATAAGGGCAACGAAGACCTTACGTGGGAGACTTCCTACAACCTCAACGGCGGTATCGATTTTGCCTTCTTCGATGAGCGATTGAGCGGTACGGTCGAGGGCTTCTGGCGTCGTACGGTGGACATGCTCTACTACAAGCCCGTGCCTTCCTCTTTGGGTTACAGCAGCCTGCCCGTCAATATCGGTTCGGTCAGCAACGCCGGCCTTGACCTCGAGTTGCACGGTACGCCCGTCAAGACCCGCAATGTCACTTGGACGCTCTATGCCAATATGACTTATTTCAAGAACAAGATTCTCTCCCTTTCGCCGGAGTTGAACGGCCAGTGGATTAACGGCAACTATATCTACAAGGAGGGCGAGAGCCTTTATAATTTCTACATCCGCAAGTATGCAGGTGTTGACCCGAGTACGGGTAAGTCGCTGTGGTACAAGGATGTGACCGACGACGAGGGTAATGTCACGGGGCAGACCGTTACCGATGTCTGGGCGGACGGTACGCAGTACGAGTCGGGCGACATCCTGCCTAAGGTCTATGGCGGTTTCGGTACTACCCTCGACTGCTATGGCGTTGATTTCTCCATCGGCTTTGCTTACCAACTCGGCGGTCGTGTCTTCGACGCAGGCTACCAGTCTTTGATGCACTCGGGCAACTCGTCGTATGCGGGTCAGAACTGGCACACCGACATTCTCGATGCTTGGACGCCGAGCAACACCGATACCGACATTCCTCGTGTGGATGCAGCCGACCTCTATACCAATGCCACTTCCGACCGTTGGCTCATCTCGTCCAACTACTTGAGCCTGCAGAACATCACCTTGGGCTATACCCTGCCCTCCAAGTGGACGCGTAAGGCAAAGATCGAGAAGTTGCGTATCTATGGTGTGGCGGACAATGTCGCACTCTTTGCAGCCCGCAAGGGTCTTGACCCTCGCCAGAGTTACTCCACTTCGAGTATGAACACCTACGCCACCATGCGTAGTATCTCCGGAGGTATCAGCATCACATTCTAACATTTTCACTACACGGGGCATTTCCCCCGTCCTAAATTATAGACTACAATGAATAAAATAGCAAGATATACAGCCATCTTCGGATTGGCATTCGGGTTGTCGGCTTGCGATAGTCTGCTCAATACCGCTCCCGAAGGTGCTACCAAGACCGAAGAACAGAAGCAAGATGCGTTCAGCAAGAACCCGACCACCTCGTCGGCAGATGTCGCCGCCATGTACTCGCAGATGATTCAACTCTGGGCGGGTCTGGGCGAAGACGGCTACGAGCGTCACTACGATTTCGGTTATGCCTCCATGTGCATCATGCGCGATTGCATGGGGCAGGACTATGTCCGTCCCAATATCGGTTACAACTGGTTTGCTTCGCCGGCGGAGTACTCCGACCGTGTCTATACTTCGCTCGAGATGCGTATGCATTGGCGCGAGTACTATAAGATCATCCGTGCGGCGAACAGTGTCATCGGCGGTATCGACAGTACCACCACCGACGCCACGCTGCTCTCCAACCTCGGTCAGGCGCGTGCCGTGCGTGCGTTCTGCTATCTCGAGATGGCGCAACTCTATCAGTTCACCTATAGCGACCAGACCAAGACCAAGCCTTGCGTGCCTATCGTGACGGAGTCGCTCGCAGCCGATAAGCAGGCGAACAACCCTCGTGCCACCGTACAGCAGGTCTATGACCTCGTTTATAGCGACCTCAATTTCGCTATCTCTGCGCTCAATGGTTTTGCTCGTTCCGACAAGGGCTATATCGACCAAGCCGTTGCTTATGGTCTGCGTGCGCGTGCCAATCTTGCCACCAAGCAGTGGGCAGCAGCGGCTTCCGATGCCGACAGCGCCCTGATTGTCTCGGGTGCAACGGTCTATACCCTCGCCGAGGTGTCCAAGCCTACTTTCTGTTCGGCAGACGCATCCTCTGTGCTGTGGGCGAATATCCTCACCGAGAGCAACGAGGTCGTTACCTCGGGTATCGTCAACTGGATAGGCCATGTCGGCTCGTTCTATACATCGGGCTATACCAGCGTGGGTGCTTACAGTTCTATCTCCTCCACCCTCTATGCCAAAATCTCCTCTACCGATGTCCGCAAGGGCTGGTGGCTCAACGAACAGAAGACCTCTCCGTTGCTCAACGACGCCAACTATTCGTGGTGGAAAGAGACGGCAGCCGGCGACGGTATGGAGTATGTCAATGTCAAGTGGGGTCTTCCCAACGACAACGCCACCGTTATGTCTGCGGCAGCCGATTGGATTCTGATGCGTGCCGAAGAGATGCTGCTCATCAAGGCGGAGGGTCTTGCCCGTTCGGGTGACGAAGCGGGTGCGCGTGCCGCACTCAAGGTGCTGACCGACGAGCGGGACACCAACTACAAGCAAGTCGGCAGCGACCTCTTGGACGAGATTTGGTATCAGCGTCGTGTCGAGTTGTGGGGCGAGGGCTTTGCCTTCTTCGATATCCTGCGCCTTGAGAAGCCTATCAACCGTAAGAGTACCAACCTTGCCACGAGCAACTGGCCTGCCGCTTGGCAATATACCATTCAGCCCAACGACCCCGTGCTGCTCTACCTCATCCCGAGTGTTGAGATCGAGGCAAACCAAGGCATCAGCACGAGCGACAACAACGAGCAAGTGGCTCCTCCCACCGTCTAATTTCTTTTCTCTGCGGAGAGGTATACCGCAAAGGAACTGCCTCTCCGCACCATCAACTCCTAATATAGCATTCGTATGAAAACGAAATATATCTCTATGGCGCTTGCCGCCGTTGTGTTGGCAAGTTGCGGGAACGATTTTCCCACGCGTGATGAGTCGCCTGTGTCCGAGGGCTTCTTCATCTACGAAACCACGCATAACACCGTTACCTATACCCCCGACGATACCCCTACCGATACCATTCTTATCGGCCGCACCTCCTATCTCGAGGCGGCAGACCTGACGCTCAATGTCGAATTGTCCGACGAGGGTACTATCACGCTCCCGACCACGCTCCATTTTGCAGCCGGTCAGCAGTTCGACTCGGTGGCTATCGACGCTACGGCGTTGGCAATAGGCTCTACGGCTACGCTCAGTATCTCCATTCCCGAGGAGGATGCAACAGCCTACGGCCGCAATGCCATTACTATCTCTTACACCAAGGACTACAACTGGGAGAGCCGCGGTACCGTCCATTTCGTTTCGGGTATTTGGAACGAAGAGGGCGATGTCGAGATCGAGAAAGCCGTTGAGGCTACCGATTCGCTCTTCCGTTTGGTCAGCCCGTACTTCACTATCGACCCTGCCGAGGAGACCGAAGAGGGCAGTGGCGAGAAAGCAGGCGACGGCTATTCCATTGTCAGCGGTCAGCATATTAAGTTCATCCTCGATGCCGACTATAATGTGGTCAGCCTCAATGGTGCAGAGGTGGGCGGCTACTTCCTCTATGAGCTCAATCTGGGTATCTCCACTTCGAGCGAGGGCGAATACTACCTCTACTATGGTGGCAAGTACGCCTCCTATGTGTCTTTCTCTAACGAGAAGAATGTCTTCACGCTCAACACACTGCTCTACCTGCCCGACTACGACGGCGGAGGCATCTACGGTCCCTATACCGAGGAATGGACATGGACGGAAGGCTGCCCTGCGGCTCTCCAACCGACCGACGATGCAGACACCGACGACGCTACGGAAGAATAATGTATAACTTCTAATCATGTATATTCTATGAATAAGAAACTCTATATTGCCTCTTTGGTTGCAGCCGCCGTTTTGGCGGGCTGCACCGAGAAGGACAACGGCACGCTTGACAATATCTTGTCGGCTCGTCAGACGCTTACCTCCGCCGATGCTTACTACTATACCGAGGAGGACGAGGACGGCACTATCTATTACGGCGCGAGCGACGATGTACGCAAACTCACGGTGGCTTTCACGTCTGCGAACCTCTCCTACGATTTCTCCGCTGCGGCTTTCTCCGGCGAGGGACAGTACTTCGAGATTGAGTTCTGTGTCCCCGTCGATAGCCAGTCGTTGGCAGTAGGTCACTACACGGGCGGCGACATTGCCCCGTGGCAGATCAACCTCGCTAACACTTCGGCGGCTGCGGTCAACAACTCCACTCCGACGGCACAACTGCCGAGCGGTATCGATGTTGAGGTAGCCAAGTCGGGCGATGTCTATACTATCTCTATCGACTACACCAACTCGTGGGGTGCCAAACTCTACGGCACCTACACAGGCACACTGTCGTTCAAGCCTTATACGGCGTATGGCGAGCCTACCGATAGCACTTCCTTTGTCATCACCGATGCGGATGTCCTTTTCGAGGCAGACCCGCAGAACGACCTCTATTGGGAGTATTACCAAACCACGCTCCACACCGTTACGCTGACGGACTCGATTGGCAACACGGTAGTCCTTCAGTTGGAGGCTGCCGATGAGAATGCCATTGAGACCTTGCCTTCGGGTGAGTGGTCGGACATCTACGAGGGCGCATGGACGATGAGCAGTCCTTTCACGGGCTTCTATCGTTCGGGCAGTGCCGAGACGAGTTACCTCTTGACCCCCGACGGGCATTACTACTACCTCACGCCCACCGCTCCGCTGACGGTAGCCTTCGACGACGAGGACAACCTCACCGCCCTCACCTTCGCCGCCACCACCGCCTTCGGCTCGCCCCTCTCCGTCAACCTGCAGTAGCCTCCGCATGCGTTGAACTAACTTCCGAGTGCCTATAATGGTACTCTGAAGTAACCTCACGCTACTTTTAAGTAGCCTCTGCGTGCCTAGAAGTAACTGCTCGGTACATCTCATCTTCCTAGTGCTTAAAACTGTTTTCATAGTGCTTTGAAGTAATTTATTAGTATTATTGTTTCATCGAAAGGGGCATCCTCCAATGGGTGTCCCTTTCCCATTTCCATTTTTCGTATCACTCTCTTCTATCACTCTCTTTTATATCACTCTCTTGTGTTTCCCTCTTCTGCCTCACTCTTATGCCTCTCCATTCCCTCGCCCAACTAGATTCAACTAGTTCAACTAGATATAACTAGATCCACACTCCCCGCAGCCTGGGGGCGTGGGTGTCCTCACCCGCGGCGGCTCGTCAGAGCCGTTTGACCATACTACGCCCAATTCCCAATTCCTAATTCCTAATTCCTAATTCCTAATTCATAATTAGCCCCCGCCCCCTTTCTCAATCCCCTGCATTATCGTTCCTTATGCGGGATATTAGGCGTAATGTTCATTTTGCAGTCTGAAATCGTTCGGAAACCCTGATTTAATGGGG
>CAVFIY010000042.1:0-11063 GCA_963622435.1 Bacteroides uniformis
CAACAGGAGATTTCCGCCTCTTTGGCGTCCTCGAGTTGTGTATATCATTCAAATTTTGTATCTTTGCGGTCTAAACACAACTTTAGCGATATTTTGCCGTTTGTAGCCATAGTTGTGTATATCATTCAAATTTTGTATCTTTGCGGTCTAAACACAACAGAATGAGCGTATTACGATAGCAATCAATCGATTACGCTGGCGTTTAGAAACACGAAAAAGCGGATGGTTTTGCCATCCGCTTTTTCGTGTCCTCTCATATTTTTCATCCTAACTGTCGAGGGAAAATCTCCCTCAAAAACTATTTTCCACGAAAAAAAGCACCTGCAAAAAAAGTGGGCATAATGCACAACGATGACAAAGAAAAGGCGTACCGTTGCTGCGTGTGTTAAGTAGGGGGGGGATAGGAGTGGCGGATGTGCATGGTCAAACGGTTTGTTCCAAACCGTCGCAGGTGAGGACATCCACGCCCCCAGGCAGCGGACAATGCACAATGCTAAATGCACAATGGGCATTGTCAGGGCAAATGGTTTGTTTCAAGCCGCCGCGGGTGAGGGCACCCACGCCCACAAGTGGCGGATGTGCTGCCCCTGTTCATTTTATTGCAACAGTAGTAATACTAAAACAACTCCAACTGTTGAGAAGGCGGATGGGCGATGGTTTCTTTCTGGCAATCGAATAGTTTCATATCGCCGAACTGCTTATCCGTGATACGCATAACGCCCACCTTCCCATGCGGCGGCAGACTATTCTGCACACGCCGAATATGCACATCGGCATTCTCCGCACTCGGGCAATGGCGGAGATAGATAGAGAACTGAAACATCGTAAAGCCGTCCTGCAATAGGCGTTTTCGGAACAGGGCATACTCTTTTCGGTCTTTCTTGGTTTCCGTCGGAAGGTCGAAAAGAACTAGTACCCACATAATCCGATACTCACTAAAGCGTGTACCCATTTACCAATCGGGATAGATAATCTTGCGTGCCTCGCCCGAGAAACATTGTTGCACGCTGTTAACTGTGGTCTGCATAGCAATCATCATCGGGCTGCGATGCCCATCGATAGACACATCCGCCGTGGTAAGCGACAAGAGCGCTTGCTTGAGCGGCGGTGTGAGGGTTGTCGCCTCATCGTATTCGGGCAAGAGTTTCAGCACCTGCAAATCGACAAAAGCACGATACGGCTCCATGATGTCGTCCGCCAAGCAATAGGCATCGTAGCGGTTGTGGTGGTGAATCCCAAGCGTAGGCATCAGACCCGCTGCCACCAACGCACGCGCCATCATTGCCCGCACCACGGAATAGCCATAGTTGAGCATGGCATTTTGGATGTCATCGAACTGCCCGCGCAGGAAATTGGCATCGCCAAAGACATTGCGCCAATAATAGACAGCGGCTCGCCCCTCGAGGTTGTCGGTATCGCCCGAACGCACTGCGCCTGCCCACGCAAGCATATTCTTATTCTCGACTTGTAGCGTATTCAGGACATACGCCTGCGAGCGAATCTTGCTCACAACGGTCTGCTGCCAAAGTTGCTTGCGGAGTGGTTCGGAGGCGTTGATTTGCGTCAGGAAACGCTCGCTCTGCAGGTTATGCCCATCGAGCGGCAGGAACAGCCCCGACGGCAGGTGGTGGTCGTCGCACGAAATAACCGCACAGTTGTTATCCAACAATGCTGCAAGCAATGCCTGCGTGATAGTGATTTGCTTGTTCTCGAGAATAACCACACCGATGTCCTCGACGGGTATCGTACGAGGCGCAACGGGCGGTGCGGCTGCCGGCTGCTCAACCACCATCTGCTGCAGATGCAGGCTGAGGTAAGCCGGATTGGTGAAACAAAGAACGCGTTTGATCATGGTAATAGATTTTGGGTTAAGATACTTATTTGGCTTCGGATATTTCGCCTAAGATGTTGATACGAACCTTGTGAGGATTGAGAGCGAAGAAAGCATTGATACTTGCAGGGTGTTTTAGTTTCTGCAATTTCATACTTGTCGTTGAACTGAATTTACCATTATACTTATCATCCACACTGGTTTCTACATGCAATCGGAAATAATAATCTGAAGTAGTAAGTCGATATGCACGATACAAATACTTATTCAGTTTCTTGTAGTCTTTGTTGGTCATAGCCGTGGTGTATTCCGCCTCGTCCATACCGAGAATAAACATCTCGTTGGACTGCAGGGAAATAACAAATTGCCAATCGTCGTGCGGGAGGGAAGACAGGAACTCCTGCGGCGGCAGTTCGCGGTCTTGCTTGGTGGTCAGCACATCCCATACCACCTTGGGGTCTTCTATCACAACGGGCAGCCCATAGTGTTTGCGCTCGACGGCGTCCCAGAACGAAACAAGCATTTCTTGATACTTGCCCGATTTATCGACATAGATAGCCACATGGTGGTTGTTGCCCGTCTTGACAAAGCCTATCTCACGCCCCTGCGCGTCCTTCTTAACGGCACGCATTGATTCATCCTTTAGACCCGTCCAACAGCGGACACTGTGTATTTGCATTGTCTGTGCAGGGTTGGAATAGAGCGGCTCGACAAAGGCTTTCTTGGCATTGCCGCCAAACGCATCGAGGCGGGCTTGCACGATTCGGCGAATGGTCGGGTCGATGATGTCTTCCACTTTCATACTCGGATGCTGCAACGGATACTTAACCACATAGCGGTCGCCCTGCTTGCCATAGACTGTCTCCTCGGACAATGCCCCACGCGGCACGAGCAGCCCCGTCTGGCGCACTATTCGCTTGCCGTGGTGGTACTCTGCCCGTTTGCCCGGCGTGGTAACCCGCTTGCCCGCACGGAACGAAACAAGTACGCCCGCGGCTTTCTCCTGCACATCACGCACGGAGAGGTGCTTTTGGATGACCACCCATTTCTCCAAGAGCGAGAGTTTCTCGTTGTAGCGGCGCTCGGATGCCTCTTTGGCGACCTCGTAACTCATTTTTTCGCGCGATGCCGTCAGTGTATTGAGGCGTTGGATGATACTCTGGCTCGTTTGAGCAATCGTAACGGCATCGATGGCGTGGTGGCGGTGGTCATCACGCTTTGTCCAACCGATGATTTGGTCACGGTGCTTCTGTTCGTTCCACTCCGTCATGCCCTCGACCTTTTGATACCGCTCAAGGTTGAGCAGTTCGAGTACATCGTTGTAACCCCACAGGCGGCGCAAGAAGTCCGTCACGCTGCCGCTCGTGGTATAGACATGGCGGAAACCCTCCCGCAAAATCTCTACCGCCTTTTTGGATATGTACTGGCTCTGGCGCAATTGGCGCTCGATAAAGTCTTCGGGGATGTCCTTGGTGCGCCAAAGCAGATGGTAGTGCTTGGTCTTGCTAATTTTATTCGCCTCGAAAGCCTCGTTTACTCGATTGAGGTACGCCGTCAGCACCGCCTCGCCCTGCTGCTCCATAAACTCACGCCCCGTGCGGTTGTCTTTCGTTTGGTTGCAAGTACGGCAGGCGCAGACCTTATTGCTATAACTATCGTCGAACAGTACGCTCTGCGGAATGATATGCTCCACCTCTGCCTCGACGCCGTTTAGGAACGCCGCTAGCGTGATAGGCTTGCCACAGTAGGCACAACACCCGTCGAACTCCCGCCACATCTTGTATTTGCGGATGCGGGTACGAGTGGGCGTAAGACCATATTCTTTTTGAATTTTGTCGGCTATCTCCTTGTTCTCCCGCTCGTTCTCGTTATTGCTTTTGGTCGCCTTTTCCCGCTCCTCACGGCTCTGCTTGAGTTCGCGTGCTAACTCGACCCGCACCTCGTCGATGTCGCCATACTCCTCGCGCAGCGCATTGACGACATTAATCATCTGGTTGAGAATCTTCTCGATAATGGGCTGACGGAGCGCGTTTTTCTCAAGCAAAGGCAGTTTATCCAACAGCACGCGTGCCTCGTTCTGCTCCGAGGTAAGGCTGTTGGAGTGATTGACACCCACCATCTCGCACGCCTCGCTGTACTTATAGCCCTGCATAAGCCACGGCAGGAGTTTGCGGATGAACTTGTACGACTTATTGGCGTAACCCTGCTTGACAAAGTCGATTTGGCAAAGGGCGGTCAGCACCTCCTCGTCGTCGATGCCGAATTGTGCCGTCAGCGTACTGCGCAAATCCTGCTCGTCGTCGATGGAATACAGCGCATGCCAAAGGCGATAGAGCGGCTCCTGCTCCACTCGCTCGTCCACCACTTGGAACACCTCGCCCGTGGAAGCATCCACCAACGAAGCGTCCATGCGTATCTCCATTTGCAGCAGGTTTTGGTACTTGCCGTTGAGCGCCTTGCGGAGTTTCGACAGCGTGTCGTTACCTTTTAGTCCTTTCTCGATGTCCTTGCGCACTTTCCACCCGTCTTTGGGCGTAATGCCGAGAATGCGCAGCAAGTCTTTCTGCCCCATCTTGTCGTGTTCGTTGAGAAAATCGACCATCTCCTTACGCTGCTCGTTGGTCGGCTCTAAGGTGTCGTTGCAGCGATTGGTCAGCATGATGTTATTCACTTTCTCCCACTGGGCGCAGAGTTGCGCCAGAGGCGAGGTGCGGGGCGCACACTTGGGACCGATATAGATGACTTGCCCGTTCGGCTTGGTCAGGGCTTGCTTCTCAAACTCACAGAGGCTGACCAAGTGTTTGCACGACTTGAGCGGGCGCTGGTAGAAGATGATATGGTTGCGCAGCGTGTCTATCAAGTCATCGGTTAGCACATCGGGGTAGAACGGCTGCTGCGTTGCCATAATACGGTCAAACTCCTCGATATAGGCTTGGCGGGGATAGACACGGTCTTTGATGCGGAAAGTATAATAGGTGCTGCCGTCGGGATTATGCACCGCCGTGTCGCACAACTGCTCGTAGAAATACTGCCCGAGCGTCAGCCCCGTGGCGTGGAGGTCGCTGTAACGCTGATTGACTTCCCGTACATAATCGGTCTGCTTCTTGTCGTCTGAGTTGTCCGACTTGGCGTGCTTGTAGCCGCGTTTTTGATTGATATGGTACAGCACACGCCCCAACTCGGGCAGCGTGATTTGCTCCGAAGACGCACGCCCGCGCAGCCCCCAAAGGTCGATGATATGCTCGTCCATACGCTGCGGGAGCATACCGTTTCGGCGCAGCACATCGGTCAGCAATGCCCGCCGCTGCTGGTAGCGGTCGTAGCCCTTGCGAGCCGTGCGCTGCTGCGTGCGGTCGGCATTTTTGGTAATCGCCTGCCCTTTTGTGAATTGACTACTGTCGTCGGGCGTGAGCGGGACGATACGACTGCCCATTGCGAGAATACTTTGCGGCGTGTCGTCCGCCATTTCGATAAGTGCCCAACCAATTGAACTAACACCTAGGTCTAAGCCTAAAACTTTGCGTGTTGCCATAGTAAGATATTGTATTATTGAATTTAGTTGTTCGACAAAAGTCTTAATCGAGTGCAAAGATAAGAAAAATATACAAATCTTACAAAAAAGTAGTGAATTATTTGGTAGTTTCGTAGAAAAGGCGTACCTTTGCCGCATAAAATTTGAATGATATACACAATAAGGATTATTCCGATGTGTAAACATTTAGGGTGGGAGTAACATCTCGCCCTTTTTTGTTGCGGTTGCCCTCTATAGTCGCTATAGCCTTTCTCTATAGCCTCTATAGTTGCTATAGTTTCTATAGTCACTATAGGGATGTGTGGTGAAATGCTGTCTTTCTTGAATGATTACCGATACATAACCGAAGCATAACCGAAACATACACCTTACTTCTGTATATGCATAAGCCACAACTCCCGCGCGAAAAATACGGAAATATAGAACATCAACGCCCCCGCAAAACAATGCAAACAAACAGCGACCGGACAGCATAAGACGCATTTTGATTTGGCGGTACGAAAATTAAGCATTACCTTTGTGGACGAATTTGCGATTGCGCCCGCCGGCGTGTGCCGAAGAGCAGAACGGACGGGGCGAAATCGCCGCTGCAAAACATGGAACTAAAGGAAATCATTCAAGCCGTTGCGCCCTTGCGTGTAGAGGGCATTACCGCAGAAAATCAGTCGATTGAAACGCTGCTGACCGATAGTCGGCAGTTGGGTGCGCAGCCCGAAAACACCCTCTTCTTTGCCCTTCGCACGCCGAAGAACGACGGGGCGCACTATATCCCCGCCTTGATAGAAAAAGGTGTGCGGGCGTTTGTCCTGACCGACGCGCAGTGGCAGAACCTCACCGCCAATACCCCGAGCAATGCACAGCACCCCGCACAAGCGCAAGTCGCCTATCTCATTGTAAATGACTCGCTTACCGCATTGCAGGACTTGGCGGCGTACAAGCGTTCGCTCTACCACTGCCCCGTGATTGGCATTACGGGATCGAACGGAAAAACGATAGTGAAGGAGTGGCTATACGAACTGCTGCGACAGGATTATCGCATTACTCGCTCGCCCAAGTCGTACAACTCGCAGATAGGGGTGCCGCTGTCTGTGTGGCAGATGAACGAGCAGACCGAACTTGCTATCTTTGAGGCGGGTATCTCCGAGCCGGGAGAAATGGCACGCTTGGAACGCATTATTCGCCCCACGATAGGGGTCATTACTTATATAGGTGCCGAGCATGGAGAGAACTTCCCCTCGCTTGAGGCGAAGCGGGCAGAGAAAATGCGCCTGTTCGCCCACTGCCCTGTGGTGATCGAAGACCCGACGCACCAGAATGTGCGCACTTGCGCCGCCGTGATGCGGGTGTTGGGCTACGACGAGGACACCATTGTCCACCGTATTCTTCACCAGACCCACGAGACGGTGCTGCAAATCAACCTCACCGCCCTCACGGAGAATGTGCGCTACTTCCGTTCCATGCTCCGCCCGACGACCAAACTGACCTGTATGGTCAAAGCCTTTGCCTACGGCGCTGGTAGTGTGGAGGTTAGCCGTGCCTTGCAGCAGAGCGGCATGGTCGATTACCTCGCCGTGGCGGTGGCGGATGAGGGCTTGGAACTGCGCCGCGAGGGGATTACACTGCCCATTATCATTATGGACCCCGAGGTGGCAGCCCTCGACTTGATATTAGAGAACAACCTCCAGCCGAACATCTATTCGTTCCAATCGTTGGAGAACATCATCGCTGCGGCTGCCGCAAAGGGCTTGGAGGACTACCCGATACACATCAAAATCGACTCGGGTATGCACCGCTTGGGCTTCTACCGCGAGGAAATACCCGCCCTCATCGACCGCCTGCGCAGTCAGACTGCCGTGCGTGTGCAGAGCGTGTTCTCCCACTTTGCGGGCAGCGACGAGGCGCAGTTCGACGACTTTACACGCGGGCAGGCGGCCTACTTCAACGACTGTGCCGAGCAACTCAAGGCGGGGCTGAACTACCCCGTGATGAAACATATCTGCAACTCGGCAGGTATCGAGCGATTCCCTGAATATCAATACGATATGTGCCGCCTCGGTATCGGGCTGTACGGCATTTCCTTTGCGGGGGCGCAGTTGCACAATGTCTGCACCCTGCGTACGATTATATTGAGTGTCAAGACCGTACAGGCGGGGGAGACTATCGGCTACGGGCGACACACCACGCTCGCCGAGCCGCGCCAAATAGCGGTTATCCCTATCGGTTATGCGGACGGGTTCGACCGTCGCTTCTCCAACTACGGGGGCGAAGTCTTGGTGCGGGGTAAGCGGTGTCCCATCGTGGGCAATGTCTGCATGGACCAAGCCATGGTGGACATCACGGGTACAGACGCGCAGGTGGGCGACGCCGTGGAGATATTCGGCGACCATATCCGACTGGAAGAGTTGTCCGACAAGTTGGGCACTATCCCCTACGAGGTACTTACCTCCGTCTCCCGCCGCGTGCAGAGAATCTACTATAATTAGGAATTAGGAGTTAGGAATTAGGAATGGGGCAGGGTGAAACGGCAATAGAATGTAAGCACCTGACAATCGGGTACGGGGCAAAGGCGGTGCAGACCGACTTGTCTTTCTCGCTCCGTGCGGGTGAGATGGTCTGTATGCTGGGGCAGAACGGCTGTGGCAAATCGACACTGCTGCACACCCTCGCAGGGCTGCTGCCGCCTATCGCAGGCACCTACACCATTGCTCATACCGACACCCTGCCGCCCTCCCAACAAGTGGCGTTGGTGCTGACCGAGCGTCTAAGCCTCGAGAACACCTCCGTGCATGATGTGGTGGCACTGGGACGCTATCCCTACACCTCGTTCATGGGCGGACTGACGGCGGCAGACGAACAGATTATCGCCGAGGCACTGGACGCAGTCGGGCTGCTTGGCGAAAAGGACACCTACTTCAATAACCACTCCGACGGCGAGAAACAGCGGGTGCTGATTGCCAAAGCCATTGCGCAGCAGACGCCCGTGGTGCTGCTCGACGAACCGACGGCGCACCTCGACCTGCCCAACCGCATTCGTATCTTGCAACTGCTCCGCCGCCTGGCGCACGAGCAGCAGAAGACGGTGCTTATCTCCACCCACGAACTGGATTTGGCACTCTCCCTCTCCGACCGCATTCTCCTCATGACCCCCTCTCCCCACACACTTCCTCCCGCCCCGGGCATCCTCCTCGACACCCCCGCTGCCCTCCGCGCACAAGACGCTTTCACCGCCGCATTCGGTATGGACATCTTCCACCCCCTCCTATCGTAACCCATAGTAACTATTCGGAATCCCCGGACATCCGGTAATCCAAACATCCGCCGCCAGGCTCAATTGACCATACTCTGTCGAATTCTTAATTCATAATTCATAATTCCTAATTCCTCGACACCCCCGCCGCCCTCCGCGCACAGGACGCTTTCACCGCCGCTTTCGGCATGGACATCTTCCATCCCCTCCTATCGTAACCCATAGTAACAATGGACTGTTTACCTCTGTAGCGTTGCTTGTAACCATCGTTTGGGTACAGGGCTGAAGAGGCAGAGCCAAGCACTGCGTGAAACGCACGCCTTGATGCAGGTCGCCTAATACAACATCATCGGCTGCCGAATGGTTCGGCAGCCGATGATGTTGTATAGTAGTATGTGGGGGACTAGATAGTCTAGATGAACTAGATAGTTGTGCTAAAGGACATTGAGGACTTGCTCTTTGATCTGCTCGAGGATGTCCTTCATCTTGACGACGATAATCTGCATTTCGCTCTGGTTGCTCTTGCTGCCGAGTGTATTGATCTCTCGCCCCATCTCCTGGGAGATAAAGCCTAACTTCTTGCCCACTCCTGTGCCGTCGCCGCCCATCGTCTCGCGGAAATAGCGCAGGTGGTTCGCCAAGCGTACTTTCTCCTCGGTAATATCCAATTTCTCGAGATAGTATATCATCTCCTGCTCCAAACGGTTCATGTCTATCTTCTGCTTGGTCTCCTCGGCGAGTTGGTCGAGGTTGCCCAACAGATGTTGGCGTATCTTCTCCACACGGCTCTTCTCATAAGGTGCAACCTCTTCGAGGAGGGCGGCGATACCGTCCAACTTCTCGGTGAACATCCGCTCGAGTGCTGCCCCCTCTTGGGTGCGGAACGCAATGAATGCATCGATGGCGGCATTGAGTGTAGTAAGCACTACCTGCCATTCGCAGTCGTCTGCCTCTTGGGTATCGTCATTGGGTTTCATCACATCGGGCAGGCGGAGAATAGTCCCTAGCAAGTCGGGGCAGAGCAGATTGTGCTTTTTCTCGAGGGCGTGGAGGGTAGTAAGGTAGTACTCAAACGCCTCGGTGTTGATAGGAGTGAAGTCCGAAACCACGGCATCGGGATTGGCGGTGTCGATATAGGTGACGGAGAGGTCCACTTTCCCTCGCTCCACACGCCGTGCGATGAGATTGCGTATCTCAAGTTCGCGTCCGCGTACCTGCGAGGCAAGTCGCATACTGAGGTCGAGAGTCTTGGAGTTCAGACTGCGTATCTCTACAACAACTTTCTTGTGTCCTTTCAGTTGGCTTTCGGCTTTGCCATAACCGGTCATAGATAGTATCATAGTGTATCTGTTAGCAAGCAAAAGAATATAGAATGTGGAGAAGATAAATAGCGTGGAGATTAGTGCAGGCGAATGTCTGCTTGAACGGGCTTGGCGGTAGAGCGGAAGCCCTGCTCCGTCTGCCATTCGGTAGCGACTTGGACAGAGTCCTTCTGCCCAGTCTTGGGGTCTTGGGCAACGATATTGAGCGTATCGTTCGGCCACCCTTCTATGGTGCCGCGGTACTGCCCGTGCGCATTGGTATGCAAAGTATCGATAGGGAAATTCTTATACCCCTTTACCACTACCTCGGCGTTCTTGACGGGCTTGCGGTCTGCGCTCTGCACCGTGCCGCTGACCGAATAGGAGGCGACGGGAATACCGTACATCACCATCATTTGGCTCTCTGTATTGGAAACCAAGCGTTTACTCCCACAGCCCGTGAACAGTCCGATAATAGCACCTAACAAAAGATTAAGGCGAAGCAATATGCGGTTCGGTAGTTTCATAAGCAGTACGGTTTATTCTCTCTACCGCGATACGCGCAAATTCTGTGCCAAGTTAACGGGCAGAGGGACAAAACCGTAGGTAGAACTACGGGACGGAGAGTAAGAAAGGGAGGAGTAGGGGATATGCGGTAGAGTGAATAAGGTGTATAAAAATCAGTGCATAAAACGCATAACTATGTACTTTTCTGTCATTAAAGAGCAAAAGAACGGCTTTTTATAGCCAAAAGTGCATATTTCTAACGAAAAATACAGTTTTCGTTTGTGTATATGCAGAAAACATACTACCTTTGCCGTCGATTAGATAAGGGACTGCAGAAAATCGTTCCTGTGGGTACGCCGCTGCGGTGATACTTGTCTTAAGATAGCAACAATTCAAACTGTTTTTAAGGATATGAAAAAGATGAAATTCTTTGCTGCTCTCGCTCTGGTGAGCGGGGTAGCGTTGCTCGCAACAAGTTGCGACACGAAAAGTAACGAACCGACTTCGAAAGATCCGTTTGTTATCTCATTCCCGGGTGTGTTCTCGCAGAGTGCAATCATCGAGGTAACTCCTTCGGATGATGAGGTGTATTATTATGTAGATGCATTGGCTACGGATACGCTCAATGCCTACTTCGCTACGGAT
>CAVFIY010000043.1:0-8204 GCA_963622435.1 Bacteroides uniformis
GCCTAAGCGCTTCCTAGCGCCTCTAGCCTATCTAGCCTATCTAGCCTATCTAGTCCAACTAGATATAACTAGATTCAACTAGGTATAACTAGATCCAACTAGCCGCCCTACCAGGGCATTGGTGTCCCACCAAACATAGAAATTACGGCTGCAAGAGTTCCTTCTCGCAGCCGTAATTCGTTTAACTGTATATCCCCCTCCCCGACAGAGAAACATACTATCCCCTAGTCCTGTACAAAACAGACATCGGGCAGCGGATAACCGCTGCCCGATGTCGCAAATCTAGCCCATTCCCCTACGGCCGTATCGCCAACTTACCCGAGCAGATACGCGTCTTCTCGCTCTCGAAGAAGACATAGAAGTATATCGTATTTGGGTCAACCGTTACGAGTGTTCCCGAGCGCAGGTTGTTCACATTGAGCAGTCGCTCGCTGCCGTCCGCCTCCGTAACAACCTCAATATCATTCGGGTCGGCGGTCGCGATGTTCGTGAACAGTATGCGGTGTCCGTCGGTGTCGTAGAGTGCAAACGATACATCCTTGCGCGTGGTGGCAACCAGCAGTTGCATCGAGCCTGCGATATGTTTTACCAGCACATCGTTCGCCTTCGGTTTGAGCGCATCGTTTATCTCCGACTCCGCAAAGTAGATGAAGTAGCGGTGTGCCTCGCCCGATTCTGCGGTGCAGATGATGATGCAGGTATCGCCCACTGCCACTTCCTTGATGCTGACATCCGCCAACTCCGAAGTCGCCTCGGCGGTTACTTTCGGTGCCGACATACCTGCCACGATATAGTAGGTGTAGAAGTCCTGTTCGGGCGCGAAGTCCTCCAACTCCGTATCGTCCAAGTATATCATTCTCAGCGAGTTATCCATGTCTTTCAGGATTACTTGGTGAATGATATAGGTGCATATCGTCCCGTCTGCCGCCGTAACGGTCAGTTGTATCGTCCCGTTCTCCTGCACGCTTATCTCGCACGCCGCATCGGGGTCGGATAGGGTGTAGCGCACATCCGCCGCCGTGGCGAACGCCGTCGAATCTGTGCCGGCGACATACGAAATGGTGTACTCCGTGCTGTCCGCCGCAAAGCCCGCCAGCAGTTCCTCGCCGATGTAGATGGCAGTCAGCCGTGCGTCATTGTTCTTTGCGAAACGGAAAGTCAGTGTGTATGCCCCTTGGTCCTCTTCGTTGGCAGCCGTTACGGTTATCGTTACCACCTGCTCGCCCGACTCCAATACCAGCGGGGCGGACACCTCCACTTGCTGCTCCTCTTCGCTCTTCACGGGCGTGATAGTCGGCAACTCGGTCTGCCCGTAGGGGAGTACCACCGTGTAGTCGTAGTGGGCGGACTCAAAGTCCAACGCCACCTCACCGCCGAGTTGAATATCCTTCAGGTTGATGTTGCTCGACTTCAGCCGCACAAAGGTGAGCGTGTAGGTATCCGTGGACTTGTCCTCTGCCGTTACGATAATGCGCACCGTGTCGCCCGCAATCTGAATATCAATCGTTTGTGCGTCTTCTTTCTTCGCAGCGGTTACCATCGGTATGTCCGTCGCCGTCATGTCGAGCGATACACGGTAACTGATGCGCTCCGCATCGAAATCCGCCAGCGGGCTGCCTGCCACATAAATCATGTTCAGTGCCGTCTCCGACGAGAGCGAAAGCGGGTAGTGAATCGTGTAGGTGCGTTGCTTGCCGTTCGCCGCCGTTACCTCGATGACGCTCTTCTGCCCGAGGTTCTTCCCCTCGCTGAGGTCTATCTCCGTGGTCTGCCGAATGGTCTGGTATTGGTCGCCCGCTTGTGCATAGACGCTCGGCACTTCAGTCGTGGTGGCAGGCAGCGTGTACCAATACTCTGCCGTCGAAGCACTGAACCCTGCCAGCGGCTTCTCGTCCAGGTAGAGCATCTGGAGCGTATCCACCGCCGACTGCATAATCGTGTGCGTTACGGTGTAGGTGTTGCTCTTCCCGCTCTCGGAGGTTGCGACTATCTGCCGTACCATGCGTGTATCGCTCTGTTCCACAGTGTCTTGCGCTATTGTCTGCCAGTCATCTGCAGCGTCCCAACTCAGTTCGGGGAAAGTGCTTGTGCCGACGGGCAGCGCGAGCGTGTAGTAGTATTTCCGCGGCGCATAGCCCTCTATCGGCAGCCCGTCTTGGTAGAGCATGTCGAGTGTGTCGGCGGTGGAGCGGGTGAACGCAAACGCAATGATATAGGTCTGCTTGGTCGTGCCGTCCTCTGCCAGTACCTCAATCGTCGTCCTGTTGGTCGTGGCATCTGTTGAGGTCGTGAGCGTCTGTGCCGACTCGGCTTTCTGTCCCACTACCTCCGGCAGGCTGTGCTGCCCGACGGGCAACGCCATTTGGTAGAAGTAGTACGACGGTACGAACCCGCTTATCGAATCCCCGTCCACATAGAGCATGTCGAGGTTGGCATTGCTCGAGAGCGGAACGATGAACTCCAGCGAGTAGCGGTTCGTCGTGCCGTCCTTGGCGGTTACATCGAGCAGAACGGTCTGCTCTGTGGACGAGATGACCACCGTCTGCCCGTCTGCATTGAGCGATGCCGCCACCTCGGGCAGGACAGTCGTCCCCGTCGGCAGGTAAATCGTATAGGTGTTCTGTTGGGGCGAGAAAGTCAGTCTTGGGTTGAGCGCACGCTCGAAGTCCATGAACTCCTGTCCGTTGAGCAGGATGTTGGCGAGCGTCGCATCGTTCGACTCTTTCTCTACGAATACATCGATGTTGTAGTCTTGTGTCGTCGTGCCGTCCTGCGCCACCACATGCAGCATATACTCCGTGTCGGACACATCCGTGCGGGTGACGGTCTGGAAGTTATCCTCCGCACTCCATGCGATGGTCGTCTCCTCGTTGGTCGTGCGCACCGAATAGAAGTGCCGCCCCGCCTCGAAGTGCGATACGGGTACGCCGTCCACGATGATGCCCGTCAGGTCGGCGTTGTGGCTAGGCTCGGCTGCTACGAGCAGCGTGTAGGTGTTCACTTGCTTGCCGTCCTCGGAGGTTACCACCAGGTCTGTCGTGTTGCCCAGTTTGCCCGCCGTCAGTTCGATGTGCTGCCCTTTGTGCGCCGCCGTGTAGGTTACAGACGGCATCTGCGGCTCGGCAGTCTTTGCAGCGGCAGTAGGCAGCGTCACGGTGTAATGGAGTGTGTCGGGGTGGAACGCCGCGAGCGGTGTGCCGTCCAGCGCAATCATCTGTAGCGTGTTGTCCGCCGATAGACTCTCCGTCAGGTGCAGCGTGTAGGGGCGACCGATGGTGCCGTCCTCTGCGGTTACGGTCAGCGTGTAGGTCATGGTGCTGTGGTCGTATGCAATCGCCACTTTCTGTGCCTCCTCGGCTTTCTCTATCTCGATGTGCAGCAGCGTGTCCGTCGTCAGCGTGTATGAGTAGAGGGCGGCGTTGAAATCTGCATACTCCTCGCCGTTGAGGACGATGCCTGCTAACTTCGTGTTCGCCGACAGCGTCGTGGGGTAGGTGAGGGTGTATGTGTGCTGCTCCGTGCCATAGACTTGCCATTCCATTTTCGCCTCGGTCTGTATGAATACCACAGAGTCTTGTGCCGCCATACGCTCAAACGCCGTGCGTTCGGGGCGTGCCTCCGTGTAGTCGTATTTGTCGCTTTGGAAAGCGGCATAGACATCGCTGTTGAGTTCGATGCTCTGCAATTGCCCCGTCGTTGTTGTGACGGGCTTCTGCAGCGTTACGGTGTATATCCCCGTCGTCCCGTTCTCGGCGGTTACGGTCAGCACGCATTGGTCTTCCGTCTGACGACATTCCACGCTCTGCCCCTCTATTTGCTTGGCAAAGGTGATGACGCTCGGCAGGCTCTCGCCCGAGTAAGTGTATTCGCGCGTCTCGGGAGCGAAGTCGGTTACATCGGAGATGTTCGCCAGCGTCGTGTCGTCCGAGAGGTCGGTCGTGAACCGTACCGTGTATATCTTCTCTTCGCCCTTTTCCGGTGCTACTTTTATCTGCAGTACCGAGTCGGCATAGACGAGTGTGATTTCCTCGAGTGTGCTTTCCGCTACGGGTTCAACGCTCGGCAGGTGGTGTACATTCGACGCCAGATGCACGGTGTACTCGGTCGTGGCTTTGTCGAAGCCCTCTATCGCCGTGCCGTCAATAAGCAGGCTGCTGAGGCTGTTGCGGGTGTCTAGCGAGCGGCTGATTTTGAGTGTGTAATCGGTCTTGGAGCCGTCCTCGGCGTAGTTGGCAATGGTGGCAGTGCGCACACCGTAGTTGCCGCTGACAACCTCTTCCGACCAGGTTACCACTTGCGCTTGGTCGGGTACTTCGCCCGTGAACGCTAGGGTGGGGAGGGCTTTGTCTTCCGGTTTATTGAGGTTTAATGAGAATGCATTGCCTTTTAGCGAGGCGTTTTGCCCGTTCACCGTCAGCCCTTTCAACTTGCTGTTGTACGACAACTTGAACCAGTCGATATAGAGTTTTGCATTGATATTGAAGTTCGAAGCCTGATTGGTCGCATTCACTGCCACATTCATACCCTTGATGTTTTTGCCGTATAGGTCAAGTGCCTGCGTGTAAGTGGTGTAGTTCGAAGTGGTATTGCTTACCACATAGTCGAAGTTCAACTCGTTTTCTGCGGTGTCGAAGAAGCGGTACGCAAACAATGCGTCGTCGTTCTCTTTCGATTTGGAGGTGAAGTTGTAGTTCACTGATATAGCATCCGGGGTATTATAGAAAGGTATGTAGCCGGAGAAACTACCTGTCGTTCCTTTGCTGTCGTTCCAGGTTACA
This sequence comes from Bacteroides uniformis, assembly GCA_963622435.1. Lineage (GTDB taxonomy): Bacteria > Bacteroidota > Bacteroidia > Bacteroidales > Paludibacteraceae > Colicola. The sequence goes on from CAVFIY010000043.1 coordinate 4,779, forward strand.
AGGCGTATTGCCAAGTCGCCGATGGTCATAATCGACGGAATGGAACGCGGCGTGGCGGCTACCGGGTTGTACCCCACTGATGAGCCGTACCATGTTTGCATAAAGACTACACTCTCCGACTCCTTTTGTACAGCCTTTGTCGTGTAGTCGGTAACATTGAAACTGGTAATGCCGCTCGTAATATCGGCAGGGACTTTCCAACCGGCAGGCTTGGTTGCATTGTTATATTGTGCCGTAGTCCATTCCGTGAAGTCCGCATTCGGGATTATTTCTTTGGGGTAGTGGTAGTAAATGGCGTAGGTGTTCTTGTAAGTCGTTGTCGCTCCGTTCATTGCTACCTTTGCGCTCACTTCCGCCGACCAGTGCCATGCGTCATTTGCCGTTACGCTCACCGACACACTGTCTTCCTTTGTGTAGGTTACATACGGCGTGTGTCCGTCGCCCGTATAGTTGACGATGTAGCGGAATTGATTCGGGTCGAACGCAAGCGTTTGCCCGAGTACAGACAGTCCCGTCAGCACGGCGGGGTTCTGCGTGTCGAGTACGGGTGTCAGCGTATAGACTTTGTCCGCCTCGTTGCCGCGGTTTGCCCGCACGGTGATGACCGTAGGGCGGTAGATGCTGCCCGGCTGTACCCATACGGTCTGTTCGTCGAACGCCTTCGTGTAGTCGAAGTTGAGCGAGGTCGTCCCGTAGGGCAGGTGTATCTCGATAGAGTCCTTCGTCAGGTCGAGGCTCTCCCCCGTCTCCCGTACGGTCAGCGAGCCGAGCAGGTTCTGCTTGTCCGACAGGGTCTCTGCGAACAGCACGGAGTAAGTCCGCTGCTCGCCGTTCTCGGCGGTTACGACTATTTCGCTCTTCTGTCCCAACGGGCGTGCCGTGTAGGTTACCTGCTGCTCGTCCTCCGCCTTGGTGTAGAGGATGTTCGGCACGGTCGTCGCTTGATACGGCATCTGTACCACATACTCCGTCTGTTCGGGCGAGTAGGTGAACTCCACATCGCTCGTGCTGAGGTACATATCTTCTAACTGGGTATTGCTTGACTTGCGCACGGGGAATGCGATCGTGTAGTCCTTGCTCGTCGTGCCGTCAGCGGCTACCACATGTATCCGCGTCGTGCCGTTCACCTTGCTGAAGTAAGTCGTTATCTCTTGGTTCGGCAGTTCCCCTACGGCAAACACGCTCGGTACGACGCGCGTCCGCCATGCCAGCGTATCCGTATAGTCTGTTTTGTCGGGGTCAAAGTCCGCCAGCGACACACCGTCCAGCAGGATGTCCGCCAGGTCGGCGTTGCTCGACAGCACGCGGTTGTAGTGCAGCGTGTAGGTCTTCGTGCTGCCGTCCTCGGCGACGATCAGTATCTGCTGCTCGTCTTCCGTCGTCTCGCTCACGAGTATGTTCTGCCCCTCGCGTGCCGTGTAAGCAAGCATCGGCAGTTCCGCACCTTTTGCAATCGAGAGGGTGTAATCGGTTACATCGGGGTCGAATGCAATCGTTGCCCCCGAGCGCGGCGCCCGTGCAACGGGTGTTGCCTCTCCGTCCATGGCTGCCCGCTCCACGAGTTGCAGCCCCTGCAATCGTGCATCGGTGTAGGGCGCAATCTCGAACTTCACCGAGTAGGTCTGTTGTGCGCCCGACTCGGCTTGTACGGTGATAGCACTCTCGTTGCGGTCGGTCTGCCCGGCGAATATCACTTGGCTGTCCGCCCCTTTGCGGTAGGTTACCGCCTGCGGTTTGCCGCCTGCGGGCAGGGCAATGGTGTAGGCGGTTCGGGTCGGTGCAAAATCCGGCATCTCCACGCCGTTGAGCAGGATAGCCGCAAGCGTGCAGTCGGCAGAGAGGTGTTGCTCGAAGTGCAGCGTGTAGGCGGCGTGTTCCTCGCCTTTGGTTACATAGAGTGTTATCTCCGCCCCGTTGCGCAGTATCTGTACGGTCTGTCCCTCGCCGGCGGTGTAGCCCACCTTGGGCAGCGTCCCCGTGTAGGTCAGCGTGTAGTCGGTCGTGGTCGGCACGAACGCCGCCAACGCCTCGCCGTCAATCGTTATTCCATGCAGTTGTACTTGGCTCGATGCCTGTTCCACGAAAGTCAGCGTGTAGGTGTTCGCCGCACCGCTTTCGGGGGTTACGCGAATCGAAGCCACCCCGGCTTTGTGCGGAGCGGTAATCGTTACCTGTTGCCCCTCTTCTTTGTCCACGGTGATGGTCGGGCAGGTTGCCCCCGTCAGCGTAATCGTGTAGGTCAGCGTCTGTTTCTCGAAGCCCTCGAGTGCTACGCCGTCCAGGTAAATCATGCGCAGGAATGCATTCTCCGATTTCTGTATCACGAATGCAATCGTATAGGTCTTCTTCGCCCCGCTTTCGGCGGTTACGGTGATGGTCTGCGTGTTGTTCTCGCACATGCTCAACACCTTCTGCCCCGCCTCCGCTTTGTCGTAGGTTACGGTCGGAATGGTGCTTACGCCCACGGGCAGGGTGTACGAGTAGTCGGTTTTGTCGGCGGCGAACCCGTCGAGTGCCACGCCGTCGATGTATATCATCTTCAGATCGGTGTTCGCCGAGGTCTCTACCGTGAAGTGCAGGATGTAGGTCTGGCTTGCGCCGCTTTGCGGGCGAACCGTTATCTTGTAGTCGTCTTCCACATTGCTCCCCGAGCGGGTCGTAATCGTCTGATACTCATCGTTTGGCGTGTAGGTGACGACGGGTTGCTTCGTCGTGCCTTTGGGGAGGTTTATCGTGTATTCGAGTTTGGTCTTGTCGAAGCCATCCAACTCGTTGCCGTCGAGATATATCATCTTCAGCGTAGCGTCTGTCGCCTGCCCGACGGAGAAAGTGATCAGATAGACCGTGGTGTTCCCGTTGCCGGCGGAAACGGTGATACGGGTCGTCCCGTTCACCCCGCCTTTCAGTATCGTAACGCTCTCGTATTCATCGCCTTTGATTGCCTCTATCTCCGGCAGTTCGGTCGTTCCGATGGGGAGGGTGTAGGTGTATTCGGTCTTGTCTGCTGCGAAGCCCTCCAGGTCAACGCCCCCGATGCGAATGCCCGCCAGGGTCGAAATCTCGGACTTGGGGGTGGAGCAGACAATCTTGTATATCGTGATATCCCCGCTTGCCGCCGTTACGGTCACACGCGTCGTGCCGTCTATGCCGCCGTCCGAGATGCTGACGGTCTGTTCGTCCTCGCCTTTGGTGTAGGTGATTGTCGGCACGGCGGTCGTTCCCATCGGCAGGTTCACATAGTAGGTGAGGGTAGTGGGTTCAAAGTCCTGGATGTACCCGTCTTCCATTTGCAGGTCGGCGAGGTAGGAGTACGACGATTTCTCCAGTTTGAAGTTCAGTTTATAGGTCTTCGGCACTTGGTTGCCGGGTGTTGTAACGCTAATCTGATAAGTACCGCCGTCTATCTGTGTAGGGGCGGTGTAGAGA
>CAVFIY010000043.1:8214-10843 GCA_963622435.1 Bacteroides uniformis
GTGTAGAGAATAGTCTGTGCACCGGCGGGGTAGGCGGATACAGCCTCCACGCTCGGCATGGTGGTGGTGCTTGTCGGCAGCGACACACGGTAAATGGTCTGCGTCGGGCTAAACCCCGTTACGCCTTTGCCGTTCACCAGGATGTTCTTCAGCGTGTTGTCCGCCAACTGTGCCACTTTGAAGTTCAGCGTGTAGGTCGCAGTGCTGCTCTTGTCCGCCGCCGTTACTTTGATGACCGCCTTGCCTGTCGTGCTGCTCGCTTGTGTTATCTCTATCACCTGCTCGTCCTCTTGCCCTTCGGCGGTTACCACGGGGGCAGTCGTCGTCCCGTACGGCAGGTCGATGTTGTAGGTGTAAGTCGTTGCGTTATAGTTGCTTAGCGCAGTCCCGTTTACGCTTATACTCGCCAGTTTCGTGTTCTTGCTCGCCTCCCGAACGAACTTAATCTTGTAGGTCTTTTGGCTCTTCCCGTCTTCGGACTTCACGGTGATGACCGTCGGCGTGCCGTCTATCACACCGTCTTGAATCGTTATCTCTTTGCCCGAGAGTACACGCCCCGCAAAGGTCGCCGTTGTCCCGCGTGCATTGGTCAGTTCGCCCACGCCGCGTCGTGCTTCTATCTTCGGCAGTTGGGTCGCACTTCGTCCGAGCGAGTAGGTCTGTTCTTCGCTGCTGTTGGGGTCGAACCCTTTCCACTCCTTGTCATCGATGTATATCTTCTGTATGGCGGCGGAGTAGATGAGTTCCACATCGTCCACATACAGCGAGTTGCCCGCGTATAGTCCGCTGTTCGCACGGAAGTTCGGGTAGTTACTTGCTGAGAAGATGATGTTCATCATCGTCGGTGTCTCGCTGTTGAAATAGTAGATCGGTACGCGGATGTTCACCCAGTCGTTGTACTCCTTTTTCTCACGCCACAAGCCTTCGGCAATCTGCGTTACTTTCTGTTCCGTACCGCATTCGTTGCCGTCCAATGCTTGGCGGATGTCGCTCTCCTCGTTCGTACGACTGGTGCTTGTACAACTGCCGTTCTTGCCTTTGTACTTACTGCCTTTGGCAGTGCCGCTCCATGCGTAGTAGAGGAGGTAGAAATCTTCTTTGGCTACATTGCTGCCCGTACGCCGAATCCATACCGACATCGTGTCGGGGCGGTAGGTCCAACTCATACCGCCCTCGGTGCCGGCACTTGCCTCGTTTACGGAGGTCAGGCTCTTCACATATACCCACGGTTGCCCGAGAGAGAAGTAACCCGGCGAGGTCTCGGTGATATTTGCCGCACCCACGCTTTGGTCTTGTACCATCATCGATGCGCTGCCCGTGTGTCCTGCCTCTTTGTGGGCGAAGTTAAACTTGAAGCCGAATTGCGTCACATTGCTGGCGTTCCAACTCGCAGGTTGTGCGTTGCCGTCAAAGGTCGCCCCGCTCCAATCCTCAAACCCCGCATTCGGCACCTGCTGCGCATACCCCGCCTCGCTGGTCATAACCAACCCCATTACTCCCATTACCAACCCCACAACCAACCTCATACCAACAACAGCGAGCCTTCTTGCTCCATTCCATTTTCCAAATCCTTTGTCCAATCTTTTTGTATCCATTGTCTTATGTATAAATATCTTCATTAATTATCTATTTATTATGCATACGCATTATTGTCAGTGGCGACACGCCACCATTGTGCATTGTGCATTGTCCGCAGCCTGGGGGCGTGGGTGTCCTCACCCGCGGCGGTTTGGAACAAACCGTTTGACTATGCTATGCCGAGTTCTCCACGCCATAACTAATTCCTAATTCCTAATTCCTAATTCTTAATTCTTAATTCTTAATTCTTAATTAGCCCTCATCTCTGTCCTCCCCTCCTCTGGAGGGGGCGGGGGAGGTCTTCTTGTCCCCTAAAATTTCCTCTGCTTAAGATTTCTATTAAATTTCTTCCTATTAGAGGCGTATTTTTGTACCGTTTTTTATCGAGTGCAAAAGTACGGCGAATCTGTCAACCCTGCAAGTCCGAGCATTATGAAAAAGTGTACATTTCTTAATCCGCTTTTATCCGTCCCCTTCCGATACCCGCTAAATCCCACTGTTGATGCCTCCAAACAGCCAACCGCAAGTCTTAAAAAGTCCTAATTCCTCCCTTGCCCAAGCCAAGGCTAAGCCACCCTCAAGCCAGGCTCAAGCCGGGAAAGATGTACTTTCGCCGTTTTCTCTATACCTTATATATAAGAAGTAACAATCCGATAAAAATCCACTATACCAACTAGAAGAACTAGTTCAACTAGACTCCCTAGATAACCTAGAAAAACCACGCCAAAATCCAACCATTGAAAATCAATCACTTACAAAGAAAATGCGAAAAACTTGCATAAATATTTGGTCAGTTCAAAAAAACGCCGTACCTTTGCACCCGCTTTCGAGAAATAAGCGTATTTCTCTCTTCTGCCGGAAGGCAAATGAATCAGAATCTCCCTTTTATTGAGGTTCTAATTTTTTGCCCTAAACGCGAGAAACCAAGTTGAAAGACTTACTTCCGAGTAACACTGAAAATCAGTCAGTTACGAAGAAAATGCAAAAAAGTTGCTTAAAAATTTGGTCAGTCCAAAAATAAGCAGTACCTTTGCACTCGATTTCGCGCTCA
>CAVFIY010000044.1:0-10832 GCA_963622435.1 Bacteroides uniformis
TCTCCGTAGGCTTCCCCGGACTACTACTCTACCTCATCCTACTTATCATCATGCCCAACGACAATGCACAATAACAATGCAGAATGCACAATGCACAATGCACAATTCTTAATTCTTAATTCTTAATTCTTAATTCACAATTAGACCCCGTGGTTGAGAACATCAAAAGTCAAATGCGGAAGGGGATACTGGAGTTCTCTGTACTGAGTATCATCAGCCGAACAGACGAGGCATACACCTCGGATATACTCAGTGCACTGCAAGAGGCAGACCTGCTGGTGGTAGAGGGAACACTCTACCCGCTACTCACCCGCCTGAAGAACAACGGCATCCTCTCCTACCGCTGGCAGGAGTCCAAAGACGGACCTCCCCGCAAGTACTACCGCCTTACCGAAGAGGGATACACCCTACTCGACGGGCTGCAACAAGAATGGAACGCTATCAGCCGTTCCATCAATGGCATCACAAAAGACAATGGTGACGAGTCGCCACTGACAATAGAAAATGCTAAATTATAAACTACCAAATTACCCATTCACATGAAAGAGACAAGAACCATCAACCTCAACGGTATGGTCTTCCATATCGACAACGATGCGTATGTAGCGCTATCGGGGTATCTACAGGACATCGAACTGCGCCTGCCTACCGATGAGAAGAAAGAGGTAATGGCAGACATCGAGGCACGCATAGCCGAACTGCTTCAGTCGGCACTGTTTGCCAAGAACCAACAAGTAATAAACATCGATATGATTACCACCGTGCAGCAACGCATCGGTGCGCCCTCGGACTTCGGAGAGAACAAACGCCCCAAAGTCCGTCCGCAAGCCAACAAGCAAGGCTGTGGTCGTGCATTGGGTATCGCACTCACGATATTCCTTATCATCTGCGCCCTGCCCGTACTATTCTTCATACTGCTTATCGCCTTCTCCCTCCTATTCGGACTGTTCGGAGCAGGCGTCGGCGTACTCGCCTTTGTCCCCGAACTGCTCGGCAGCGGATGGTTAGCAGCCCTCATCGGTATCTTCCTGGCACTGGTGATTATCCTCCCTATCGTCATGATTATCGTACCCATTGTATCGTATATGCGCACCCGCCGAGGTCCCAAAGCACGCTTCTGGTGGATTATCGTCATCGCATGGTTACTCTCACTCGGCGGCTTGATATGGACAGGCGTGGCACAATGCAAGACATTGGAGAACCCAATGGCACTGCTGCAGTCGCTCGGCATAGACGATGACGACGATTGGGACGACACTATCGCCCTCCAGAGCGAAACACGCACCGTAGAGCCGTTCACTGCAATAGAAATAGATGGAGCGGCAGCCATACAACTCCGACAGGATTCGTTCTCGGTCGTAGTAAACAGCAATGCGCCCGAGAAAGTGCAGACCACCGTCCAAAACGGCGTACTGCATATCACAGTGGACGACACCCGCTATACCCAAGCCAAACTGACCATTGCCGCACCGCTACTGAATACGATCAAAGCAAGCGGGGCATGCAAGATTAAGAACGATATACTGAACATCACGGACACCCTCCGTCTGTCGCTCGCAGGTGCGTCCAAAGCAGACTTGAACCTGCTGGCACAAAGCGTAGAGATACACTGTGCGGGGGCGAGCGAACTCGAACTGCAAGGCTATGCCGAGTCGTGCCGTATAGACCTCGCAGGGGCAGGCACTATCGAAGCCGAAGACTTCCAAGTGCAGGACATGCATATCGCCTGTGCAGGCGCATCGAAAGCCGAGGTGCAAGTACATCGCACCTTGTGGGCGCAAGCCGCCGGGGCAAGCAAAATAGAGTACATCGGCACACCAAAAATAGAGCATAGTATGGCGGTAGGCGGCAGTCGTATCGTACCGGAATAGCGTAATACGCAGGACTAGCCTCGGTGCGGTCTTTCTTCTGTACTTCGACACGCACAACAGGGCAAGAGGAGTATGTTCCTTCTGGGGCATACTCCTTTTTCTATGCCCACGAGCGCACAATGCGTATAGTTGCAACCGAGTTGCAGCGGAGAAACAGTACCTTTGCGGCAGAAATTGAAACACACTACCATAATGCAAAAGAATTACATCCTATTGGCAACCTATATCGCCGCTGCGCTGACCGCCTGCAGCAGCCATACCCACTCGCACGAACACGAGCATGAACACGAACACGAAGCCACGGAACACCACGATCATAAGGCGGGCGAAATCGTGTTCTCGGAGGAGAAAGCGGCTGCCATTGGCTTGCAGACCGAGCGCATAGACTATGCACATTTTGTAGAGGCGATAAAAGTATCGGGGCAGATACTCACCCCCGCCAACAAGACCCAAGTGGTAGTGGCTGCCATGGACGGCGTACTGACGCTCCAACGCACGCTCAACGAGGGGACTGCCGTACGCAAAGGGCAGGTATTGGCACATATCTCCGTGCGCGGGATAGCCACAACCGACCCCGTGGAGACCGCACGGCTGCAATACGAAGCGGCACGCAAGGAGTACGAGCGGGCTAACCGCCTAACGGGCAATCAGATTGTGTCCGCCCAAGAGATGGAGCAAATCACCCTGCGCTACCAAACCCTCAAAAGCCAATACGAAGCCCTGCAAGGCAAGAAAGCCGCAGACGGATGCATCGAGGTGGTAGCACCGCAAGACGGCTATATCAGCGGGCTGAACTTCACCAACGGCGATTATGTAGCGGCGGGGCAGGCACTGCTCTGTGTCAATCAAACGAAGCAACTGCTGCTGCAAGCCGATGTACCGGAGCGTTACTGGAGCAGCCTCAGCCAAGTACAAGGGGCGAACTTCGTACCCGCCTACAGCGATACCACCTACCGACTGGCGGATATGCACGGGCAGTTGCTGTCGGTAGGGCGCAATGCCAACGAGCAGACGGGGTATGTGCCGGTAGTATTCTCGTTCGAGAACACAGCGGGACTGATAGCAGGCGCATACGCAGACATCTACCTGCTTTTAGGAGAGAAGCCGCAAGCTCTCTCCGTTCCCCTGTCGGCAGTATGCGAGGAGCAGGGCATCTACTCGGTCTATGTACAATTGGACGAAGACTGCTACCGCAAGCGGGAAGTAACCCTCGGACAAAGCAACGGCGAGCGTATTCTCGTACAGAGCGGACTCTCGGCAGGCGAAACGGTTGTCACCCGAGGAACCATACAAGTCAAACTCGCAGGCAGCGCAACTGTCATCCCCGGCCACACGCACAACCATTAACTTTCCCTACTCGGTGGTAAAATTCCAAAAGGTGACACACCCCACCCCTACAAAGTAAACTAAACACAAGCATACAACATGCTGAATAAGATTATACAATTTGCCTTACAGAACAGGCTCGCCATTGTCGTGGCGGCACTGATTATACTATGTGCGGGGCTATACTGCGTCCGAGAGATGGATGTCGATGTGTTCCCCGACCTGAATGCACCGACCGTTGTCGTGATGACCGAAGCCACAGGCATGGCACCCGAAGAGGTGGAACGCCTTGTCACCTTCCCTATCGAGACGGCAGTGAACGGGGCAACCGATGTGCGCCGTGTGCGCTCGTCCTCCACCACGGGCTTCTCCGTGGTATGGGTGGAGTTCGATTGGGGAACGGACATCTATCGCGCCCGTCAGATAGTGAGCGAGAAACTCGCCACGGTGTCCGAGTCGCTGCCCGACTATGTAGGGCGACCGATATTGGGACCGCAGTCGTCTATCTTGGGCGAGGTACTGATAATAGGTCTCACCGCCGACTCTACCACCACGCAGGAGCAGTTGCGCACCCTTGCCGACTGGACGATACGCCCACGCCTGCTCTCCACGGGCGGCGTGGCACAAGTGGCAGTCATGGGCGGCGACATTCGGGAATACCAAATACTCATCGACCCCAACCGCATGCGCACCTATGGCGTGGCGCTCGACGACCTGCTCGGCAACATCCGCAGCATGAACCAAAACGCATCGGGCGGTGTGCTGTATGAGTACGGCAACGAGTATATCATTCGAGGTGCGCTCTCCACCAACGACCTCGACTTGCTCGGGCAAACGGCAGTGCCTACCACCGCAGGCGGCACGGTGCGGTTAGAGCAAGTGGCGACCGTCACCATCGGTGCGCAGACGCCCAAGTTAGGGGTTGCATCCGTGCAGGGCAAGCCCGCCGTGTTGCTCACCGTGACCAAGCAGCCCAACACCGGCACGCTCACCCTGACCGACCATCTGGACAAAGCGTTGGAGGAACTGCGCCCGCAATTACCCGCCGATGTGCAGGTCTCGACCGACATCTTCCGCCAAGCGAACTTTATCAACGGCTCTATCGGCAACATCAAACAGTCGCTTTGGGAGGGAGCATTGTTCGTCATTCTCGTACTGTTTATATTCTTGCAGAACGGGCGCACCACGCTTATTTCGTTAGTGTCAATCCCGCTCTCGTTGCTCATCACCATACTCGTCATGCGTATCTTCGGGCTGAGTATCAACACGATGAGTATCGGCGGTATGGCGATTGCCATAGGCTCGTTGGTGGATGATGCCATAGTCGATGTGGAGAATGTCTATAAGCACCTCAGGCAGAACGCTTTGCTACCCCAAGAGAAGCGCCTCCCCGTACGGGAGGTGGTCTTCAATGCGTCGTACGAAGTGCGTATGCCGGTCATCAACTCCACCTTTATCATCGTGGTCAGTTTCGTGCCGCTCTTTCTGCTGTCGGGCATGGAGGGGCGTATGTTAGCCCCGCTCGGCTTGGCATTCATCGTATCGCTCTTCGCCTCCACATTAGTGGCACTGACGCTTACCCCCGTCCTCTGCTCCTACCTGCTCGGCACCGAGCGTGCCATGCGCCACGCCGACCGAGAACCGCGCCTCGTGGTGTGGTTGCGTAAGGGCTACAGCCGTGCGCTCGAATGGGCGTTGCGCCATAAAGCCGCCGTGCTGGGCAGCACCTTCACCCTGTTTGTCGCAGCCGTAGTGGGCTTTTGCTTCTTCGGACACAGTTTCTTGCCCGGCTTCAACGAAGGCTCTTTCACTATCAATGTCAGCACCCTGCCGGGCGTATCACTCGACGAGTCGGATGCCATCGGGCGCAAGGCAGAAGAGATTCTGCTCTCCGTGCCGGAGATACAGACCGTCGCCCGCAAGACCGGCCGTGCCGAATTAGACGAGCATGCCCTCGGGGTGAATGTATCGGAGATAGAAGCACCCTTTGTGCTGGGCGACCGCACCAAGAACGAAGTAATAGCCGATATCCGCCAACGCATGAGCGTGCTGTCGGGTATCAATCTCGAGATAGGGCAACCCATTTCGCACCGTATCGACGCCATGCTGTCGGGTACGCAGTCGAACATCGCCATTAAGATATTCGGCACCGACCTCAATCGTATGTACCAACTCGGGCAACAGATTAAGACCGTCATCACGCCCATCGAGGGGGTCGCTGACATCAATGTCGAGCAGCAGGTGGAGCGTCCGCAGTTGCTTATCACGCCCCGTCGGGACATGCTTGCCCGCTACGGCATATCGCCTGCCGAGTTCTCCGAGCAGGTGTCGGTGTTGTTGGGCGGCAGCGTTGTGTCGCAGGTCTATGAGGCAGACCGTGCGTTCGACCTTGTCGTGCGCGTTACTCCGTCTGCACGCCGCGACATGGAGGCGATTCGAGATATGTGTATCTCCACCGCCACAGCGCAAGTGCCGTTGTCAGCCGTAGCGGATGTCCGCTCGGCAATGGGTCCCAACACCATCAATCGGGAGAATGTCAGCCGCAAACTCGTGGTGTCCGCCAATGTGACGAACGGCGACTTGCGGGGTGCGGTGGAGAAGATAGAGCAAGCCATCAGCGAGCAGATTACCCTACCCGACGGCTACCATATCGAGTACGGCGGACAGTTCGAGAGCGAGCAGAAAGCGTCCCGCACCATTGCCCTCGCCACTATCGGCGCACTCATCGTCATCTTCCTGCTGCTCTATTTGCAGTTCCGCGACTTGCGGCAGGCTACGGTCGTGCTGTGCAACTTGCCGCTCGCGCTCATGGGCGGTGTGCTGGCAGTGGCGTTGGACGGTGGCGTACTGAGTATACCCGCCACGATTGGCTTTATCTCGCTTTTCGGTATCGCCACGCGCAACGGAATGCTGCTCATTGAGCGGTATAACGACCTCTCTAAGGAGGGTGTCGCCCTGCATGAGCGTATCATGCAAGGTTCGGCAGACCGACTGAACCCAATTCTCATGACCGCACTCACCACCGCCCTCTCGCTCATCCCGTTGGCGTTGGGCGGCGACTTGCCCGGCAACGAGATACAGAGTCCTATGGCAAAGGTCATTCTCTTGGGACTGCTCTCCTCCACACTGCTGAACGGCTTTATCATTCCTATCATGTACGCTCTCGTGGAAGCCCGCCACCCACATACCCACGACACAAAATAACCAAGCCCCATGAATACTAGACTTCGCATTTTAATTGTTAATTGTTCATTGTTCATTATATCTTGCGCAGTAGCGCAAGATATAGCGACTATTCTCCCGACCATTGAGCAGCACAACAAGACGCTCCAAGCCCTGCGCCAAGAGGTGGAGGCGGAGAAGCAGACAAACCATATCGGACTTGCGCCCGCCGACCCCGAAGTGGAGTTTCACTACCTGTGGGGCTCTGCCGCTGCTATGGACAATCGTATGGACATCACCGTGTCGCAGTCGCTGCCGTTGAGCAAGGTCTTCGGCTACCAACTGCGCCTCGCCAAGCAGCAAGACCTGCGTGCCGACCTGCGCTACAAGGTGGAGCGTACGAATTTCCTGCTCGAGGCGGAGCAGAAGTGTATCGAGATAGTCTATTGCAATGCGCTGTTGCGGGAGTATCGTGTGCGGCTCGCCCATGCCGAAGCCATTGCCCAAGCCTATGCCGAGAAATTCGCAGCCGGCAATAGCAATGCGCTCGAAAACAACAAGGTGCGCCTCAATCTCGCCACGGCGAGGGGAGCGTATCAGCGTGCAGAGACCGAGCGGAACACGCTCTTGGAGCAACTCGCCGCACTCAACGGCGGAGAGGCGGTAGCACTCTCCGACAGCATTTTCGCACTCCCCCTGCCGCCCACCGATTTCGACGCGTGGTACGCCGAGGCGGAGAACAACAGCCCCATGCTCCAATATGTGCGGCAGGAAACGGCGATTGCCGCAGCCGATACCCGATTGAGCAAAGCGGAGTGGCTGCCCGAACTGCGTTTGGGGTATATGACAGAGGGAATGACGGGTGAGTACTATCAGGGGCTTACCGTCGGTCTGTCCGTTCCGTTGTGGCAGAACACGCACCGTGTGCGCCAAGCCAAAGCCGCCCAAGAGGCAGCCGCATTGCGTGAGGAGGAGCAGCGGCAGCAGTTCCTCTCCACCTTGCGTGCGCAGTATGCCGAGGTGACAGGATTGCAAAAGACTTGGCAGGGCTACCAAGAGGCACTGCAGATGACCAATAGTGCCGACTTGCTTATGGAGGCATTGCAGGCGGGGCAGATTTCGATGCTAACTTATATGCAGGAACTCTCGCTCTACTACGACGCCACTTCCGCCGCCCTCACCGCCCAACGCGACTACCTCCTCGCCCTCGCCCAACTCCACGCCGTCACCCTCTAACTCTCAACCACGCCACCCCTCTAACTCTCTCCCCCTCCCTCCACCACTCTAGCCTATCTAGAACATCTAGCCTATCTAGAACATCTAGCCTATCTAGAACAACTAGATACAACTAGATACAACTAGACAAACTAGTCCCAACTAGAACAACTAGACCCCACACATCCGCCCACCTGGGGGCGTGGGTGTCCCCACCCGCGTGAGCCGCCAGGCTCAATTGACCATCCCCCGCCGTGTCCCCTTTGCCTATCCCTGTAATCCAAAGCAATACGCCATTTCTAATTCCTAATTCCTAATTCATAATTCATAATTATCCCCTATTTTCTCGTAATTCGCTCCCGATTTTCCCGTGCAAGAGTGCTGTCAACCATGAACCATTACCGAAGCATAACCGAAGCATAACCGATGGATTTAGCGCTTCTGAGTATAAGATGCGTATAGGCAAAATATAGGCAACGGCTTATCTTCTCCCTATTCAATTAACTGTTTTGAGCGCCCCAGGGGCGTGGGTGCCCCCGTGGTTTGAAACAACCCATTTGACCCTACAATGCCTTCTCTGCCACGCCACCGCTGCCGTCCGTTGCAAACGCCCTACGGATACAAGTATCCATACCCCTCTCTTCCGAAAAAAACACTTTTTCTGCACCGATATTTGCACATATCCACAAAAAGCACTATCTTCGCTCCGTTTTACAACGAATTGCGTATCGCCTTTGTGATAATACCCCACACCGGTAGAGGCGCGAAGACATAGATATTGAAGCGTATAAGCCTAACTTGGTATCTTGACCATCTCCAACATTAAGGCTATCCAAGCAATGCAATATACCAAAGCAAAATTCCAATAACCCATTAAAACGAACACAGTATGAAGCGAATTCTCTCCCTATGGCTAATGACCTTTCTTGGCATAGTCGCTCTATGGGCATCTTTCACCCCCGAGGCTTTCACTGTTTCCGCAGACGGCAAGCAGGTGTATTTCTCGCAGGGCAACTTGCAGTGCTCCGGACTTACAAAGAATGACACTACTTGGTCATTCGCTGAACACCAATATGATATATTGGGTGCAGCCAATGTCAGTGGCGGCAACCTTGCCGATACGATAGATATGTTCGGTTGGAGTGCAAACAACGAAACGGCGAAGTGGGGTATCAGCACCTCTATAGACGATTCCGATTATCCAAGTACTGATTTCGTGGATTGGGGAGCGAACACCATCGGCAATTATGCACCCCATACTTACCGTACGCTGACTTACGATGAGTGGAAATACCTACTCAATACGCGTACCAATGCAAGCGAAAAGAAAGGTATTGCCCGTATCAACCTCAACAGCGATGGCACACAATATACGAACGGTATTATCCTCTTCCCCGATAATTGGAAATGTCCCGAGGATATAGAGTTTAAGAGCGGTTTCGCAAGCGATTATAGCCTACAAGCCTATGCCGACCATCAAACTTTCACGCTAGCCCAATGGCGGCAACTAGAAACAGCAGGTGCGGTCTTCTTGCCTGCTTCGGGGCGCCGCATCGGGGCGAATATGGACAATGTGCAGTTCCTCGGCAACTATTGGTCTGCTACGAATTGTGTGTCCTTCTCAGGCTATGCATACCGTCTGTACTTCCTCTCGGACGGAGCGAACGCGAGCAATTACACCAATCGTTTCATCGGTGGTGCAGTCCGTCTCGTGCAAGACCGCCGCTTTGCTATTGCCATTATCGCATCCGAATACGGCAGTATCACAACCGACAAGACCGAATGTGCCGTAGGCAAACCCGTTACGCTGACGATAACAGAGAACGCCTACTGTAACCTACGCTCTTTCACTGTGCTGCAGGGGGAAACGAAAGTGCAGACTACGGCAGTGGAGGGAAAGGTCAATACATACACCTTCACTATGCCCGCAGGCGATGTGACTATCACCGCCGAATTCGAGAAACTCGCCTCCGCCTTTACACCCGTCCTATTCACTATCGCAGAGGGGAAGCAGGTGTATTTCTCACAAGGTAACTTGCAGTGTGCAGGACTTACTACGGACGACACTACTTGGTCATTTGCCGAATACCAAACCGATATACTCGGGGCAGACAATGTCAGCAACACTGCTCTCGCCGACACAATAGACCTCTTTGGTTGGAGCGGAAACACGGGAACAGCCCAATGGGGTATCAGCACCTCTACAGACTCTTCCGATTACTCGGGGACGTTCGTGGACTGGGGTGCGAACACCATCGACAATTATGCACCCAATACCTACCGTACGCTGACTAACGACGAGTGGAATTATCTGCTCAATACGCGCCCCAATGCAAGCGACAAGAAAGGTGTCGCGTGTATTAAATTGACTGATACCGAGTACGCCAATGGTCTTATCCTTCTCCCCGATAATTGGAAATGTCCCGAGGATATAGAGTTTAAGAGCGGTTTCGCAAGCGATTATAGCCTACAAGCCTATGCCGACCATCAAACTTTCACGCTAGCCCAATGGCGGCAACTAGAAACAGCAGGTGCGGTCTTCTTGCCTGCTTCGGGGCGCCGTATCGGGGCGAGTATGGACAATGTGCAGGACTATGGCAACTATTGGTCTGCTACGACGAATGCCTCGGGGCGCCCATACTATCTGTACCTCGACTCGAAGGAAGCGAGTACATACATCTACCGTCGCTACTACGGGCATGCAGTCCGCCTTGTGCAAGACCGCCGCTTTGCTATTGCAATTACCACACCCGAATTCGGCAGTATCACGACGGACAAGACCGAATGTGCCGCAGGAGAAACGGTTATACTGACAATGACAGAGAACGCCTACTACAGACTACGCTCTTTCGCTGTGCTGCAAAGGAAGACAGAAGTGCAGACTACGGCAGTGGAAGGAAAGGTCAATACATATACCTTCACTATGCCCGCTAGCAATGTGACTATCACCGCCGAGTTCGAGAAGGTCGCTTCTGCTTTCGCACCCGCTGCGTTCTCTATTGCCGATGGGAAACAAGTGTATTTCTCGCCGGGCAACTTGCAATGCGCAGGACTTACTACGAACGACACTACTTGGTCATTTGCCGAGTACCAAACCGATATGCTCGGGACAGCCAATATCAGCGCCGACCACCTCGCCGACACGATAGACATGTTCGGTTGGAGTGCAAACAACGAAACGGCGAAGTGGGGTATCAGCACTTCGACAGACTATTCCGATTACTTGGGAGAATTCGTGGATTGGGGTCAGAACATAGG
>CAVFIY010000045.1:0-10771 GCA_963622435.1 Bacteroides uniformis
CGCGGGTGGGGTGAAGCGGAGGACAGGTGTGTGCGCAGCACACACTGAGTGTCCGAAGCGAGCGAAGCCCAGTGGGCTGAGCAAGAATTCCTTAGTCCACAACCCACGCCCCCAGGCTGCGGCGAGTGGGGATAGTGTTTGGATTTAGTTGATTTAGTGTTTGAATAGCGTTGGGCTGTTGTTTGAATATAATTGAATTAGCGTTTGAGAAATGTTTGAATATAAGTGTGCGAAATGAGTAGGCTGCTTTTTATCATATTGTGGATTCCGACTGTGCTGTCTGAACTGCCGGACTTCAGCCACGCGGGTTACCACGGGGCGGATAAGGATATTCCGCAAGTGGAGGAAGTGTGCCGCATTGCGCCTGTGGCAGGGGACAACACCGCCCACATACAAGCGGCGATTGACAGCGTGGGAGGTCTGCCGCTGAATGCCGACGGGTGGCGTGGGGCGGTGGTGCTGGACGCAGGCTTGTATCCAGTCTATGGTACGATTTATGTACCCTATTCGGGCGTGGTGCTGCGGGGCGTAGGGCAAGAAGAGGACACGCAGACGAACACCGTACTGCGTGCCATAGGCGACACGCCGCATCAGCGCGATGTGGTAGTCGTGGGAAACACGGCGCGGATATGGGGACAGACACAGGTCGCAGGGACGAAGCAGTACATTACGGATGACTCGGTGGCGTGCGGCGCAAATAGGATACGGGTGTCCGACGGGACGGCGTATCGTGCGGGTGAGCCGCTGATTATCTATCATCCGTGTACGGAGCAGTGGTTGCAAGCGGTGGACTACGGAGGCGTTCCCTATCCCGACCCGAGCAGCCCCACAGACCCCGACGAACGCTGGGTAAAAGACCAACTGCCTATTATCTATCATCGCTACATCACCGCCGTGGAGGGGAACACGCTGGTACTGGACGCGCCCGTGTTCTACACGCTGCTGAAGTCGCTCGCCGAAGCGTATGTCTATGTGCCGAACATGAAAGGCACGGTGACGGAATGCGGGGTGGAAAGCCTGCGCATAGAAGTGGAGTCGGCGGGCGGCACGGATGAGAACCACGCCTGGAGCACGCTGCGCTTTCGCTCCACAGAGAATGTATGGGCTAGCGAATGCACTTTTGTCGGGTTCGGACACTCGGGTATCGTAACGGAGGCGTGCAGACGCGCCACTTTCTGCCGGTGCAGTGCCATAGACCCCGTGGGGATTGTAACGGGTGAGCGAATGTACAACTTCAACACCTATCTCCATTCGCAACTGAACCTATTCAGCAACTGCTACGCACGCAACGGACGGCATCACTATATCTCCAACGGGACTTCCACGACCTCGGGGAATGTTTTCCTATACTGCACAAGCGACGGGGTGCAGAACGCCAACGAAGGGCATCGGCAGTGGACGCAAGGCATGCTGTACGACGCACACAAAGAACAGAATCTGTGTCGGAAATTCGTGCTGGGGCTGTACAATCGCGTGGCGATGGGGACGGGGCACGGCTGGGCTGCGGTGAACAGCGTGCTGTGGAACTGCGATGTGGATGCGACCTACGGCGTCATTGCACTGCAGCAACCGCCGACCGCCACGAATTGGGCGATTGGCTGCCAAGCAAAGGAGATAACGGGGACACCCGTGAAGGCTTCGTCTTTCCCACTCGGGTACATAGAAGGAACGAATCGGGACGGGTTGGAGATTCCGTCGCTCTACCTGTACCAACTGAATAGACGGCGGAGCGCATCGGGAATAGAGAAGACAAAGGCAGATACAAAGACCGTTTGGATGCTGTACAACGGTCAGTGGTGCTTTCGGCACAATGCGCATTGGTTCGCGCCCAACGGGCAAACAATCTATTGAATATGAAGAAACGGATCATTATAGTATTGGCTGCGGTGGTGCTTTCAGCATCGGCGGAGACGATATGGAACTTGTCGCGCATGGAGGAGACCCTCCGAGAGGGACGATACACGGAGGCACGCCAAGCGGTGGTGCGGCAGGCGGATAAGATGTTGACGCAAGCCCCTAGCACGGTGTTAGACCAACGGCAGACCGCCCCGTCGGGCGACCGACACGATTACTACTCCATGGCACGGTACTGGTGGCCGAACCCGAAGACCTCGGACGGACTGCCGTATATACGCAAAGACGGAGTGGTGAACCCTGCGACCAAGGGACTGGGACGGGAGGCGTTGTCGAACTTCAAGAAGCAAGTGGAGGTGTTTGCCTTGGCGTATTTCTACTCGGGCAAAGAGGAGTACGCGGCGAAGTGCGCCGAGTGTCTGCGGGCGTGGTACATAGACCCCGAGACACGCATGAACCCCTCGATGACTTATTCGCAGGTCGTCCTCGGGCGGAATGAGAACAAAGGGCGGCACGAAGGGCTACTGGATACTTACTCGATGCTGTTTATCCCGAATGTGGTGGCGTGCATTGCGCCGTCCGAGGCGTGGACGGCGGCGGACACAGATAGTCTGAAAGCGTGGTTCAAGCAGTATGTGGACTGGATGACCACCGCTCCGCAGGCACTGGAAGAAGACCGCTTTCGGAACAACCACGGCACGGCGTACCAAGTGCAACTGCTGGTGTATGCCGCCTTTGTCGGGCGCGACTCGCTGGCGGATGTGTGTCGACACAGTTTCACAGCGCGTCGATTAGTGCCGCAAATCCGTGAGGACGGCGCGCAGCCCGAAGAGTTGAGCCGCACACGAGGGTTCGGCTATTCGATATACAACCTGACGCATATATTGGACTATGTGGATGCGTGCTATGCGGCGGGGTATCGGGTGTTGGAAGAAGACACGACAGCACATGCACGGATACGCGCCGCATTGGATTTCCTCGCGCCCTACCTGGGCAAACAGTCGGAGAGTTGGCCGTATCGGCAACTGAACGATTGGGAGAAACAGCAAGAGAACCTGTGGTGGGTACTCTATCGCGCACAGGGGTATTTCCCCGAGCGGGACTATGCAAGTCTGTTGGACGCCTATAAAGAGAACATAAAGACAACGAATCGCCGTTGGCTATACTGATATGAAAAAGACACTTACTTTCTGTTTGCTCTGCCTGATGAGTGTGGCTCTATGGGGGCAGAAAACCAATCAACGAGATTATGTGACCGTTCGCTTTGCGCCCTCCCACGCGGATTGGGTCTATGCGGTCGGGGAACAAGTGGAGATAGAGGTTACGCCCGTGCGGCACTATATGCCTCTGCAGAATGTAGAAATGGCGTATGCGTGGGGACCCGAGTTGCGGTCGGCGGAGGTAGAGAAGACGATTTCGTCGGGGAAGCAAGGGACGGTCAAACTCACGCTGCCGGGGCTGAACAAACCCGGGTTCAAGACACTGACGGTGTCGGTGGAGGTGGACGGGATGACCTATTCCAACTATATCAACTTAGGCTTTGCGCCCGAGAAGATAGAACCGACGACGCGGTTGCCCAAGGACTTCCGACGCTTTTGGGAACAGACGATAGCCAAGGCACGGGAGATTCCGCTGCGCCCTGTACTGACGCCTATGCCGAGTCTCTCTACGGCAGACTGCGATGCATACGAAGTGCGGTTCCAGAACTTCGGCGAGGGGCAGTACCTATACGGGACGCTCTGTGTTCCCAAAGGCGTGAACCCGACGGACACTGTGGCGACACGCCGCTACCCCGCGGTCATTCAATGGCCGGGGGCGGGGGTAAAGCCGCATCCGGGTGTGCGGAGTTTCTTCCCCGAACGGGGTGTGATTACGCTGGAAATGGGGATAAACGGCATTCCCGTGAATATGCCGCAGCAAGTGTATGACGACCTGCGTGCCAATGCACTGCGGGACTACAACACGATACACCAAGACGACCGAGAGCAGTATTACTATCGGAAAGTGTATGCAGGGACGGTGAAGACGGTGGACTTCCTATGCTCACTGCCTTGCGTGGACACGACCAAGATAGGCTGCTTCGGAGGTAGTCAGGGCGGGGCATTGACCGTGGTGAATGCGGCACTCGACCACCGCATAAAGGCTGCCGCGGCGTGCTACCCCGCATTGGCGGAACTGGCAGGGTATGTACACGGCAGGGTAGGGGGCTGGCCGCGTTTCTTCCGCAACCGCCCGAGCGCGGACTCCAAACGACAGACGCAGCGTGCCGACGCCGTGGAGGCAGTGATAGAACAGAAAGTGCGGGCGGGAGAGTACTACGATGTGGTGAACTTCGCACGCCTGGTCGCCTGCCCGATGTGGATGCAGATAGGATACAACGACCAAGTATGCTGCCCGACTTCGACCTACTCGGTGTATAACACCCTCCCGTGCCGCAAGGTGCTGTTTACACCCTTGGATTGCGCACACTGGCAATATCCGGAACACAAGAAGATGCGCGCCGAGTGGCTGTACGAAGAACTGATGAAATAAACAAAAAATCTATAGGATATGAAAACAAGAAGTGAAGCATTCGTCTTTGAGAAAGATGTGAAATGGGAAGTTCCCGCTCTGGGGATCCGCCGTCAGGTAATGGCATACGACGGTCAGATTATGTTGGTGAAAGTATGTTTCGAGAAAGGGGCGGTAGGCACGCCGCATACGCACTACCACTCGCAGACCACCTATGTGGTGAACGGGCGCTTTGAACTGCAAATAGGCGAAGAGAAGAAAGTGCTGGCAGGCGGGGACGCTTATTATATTGAGCCGGATATGCTGCACGGGTGCGTGTGCTTGGAAGACGGTATGCTGATTGATGTATTCTCGCCCATGCGAGCAGATTTCCTGGCAAAATGAAGATACGGGGACTTCGGTGGGTGGTGCTTGCGCTGATAGCGTTGGTAACCGTAATCAATTATCTCGACCGCGGGACGCTCAACTATATGTTTATCACCAATCAACGGGTGGTAACGGAGCAAGGGGAAGAGCAATTGGTCAAACAGGGCATTGCCGTGGACTTGGGAATGGTGGATAGTACGGCTACGCCCGTGGAACAGCAACAGCAGGCGAAGAAGCAGTTGGCGTTGATATCGATGCTGTTTATGATTGCCTACGGCATCAGTCAGTTGGTATCGGGGAAGGTGTATGACCGTATCGGGACACGCAAAGGATTCACGCTGTCGGCGATACTGTGGGGTGCCAGCGATGCGCTTGCGTCCTTATCAACGGGCTTTAAGTCGTTGGCAGGATTCCGTATGGCATTGGGACTGGGCGAAGCAGGACCTTGGCCGGGGACGACGAAGAGCAATGCAGAGTGGTTCCCGCAGAAAGAAAGAGCCTTGGCACAGGGTATCTTCGGGGCAGCGGCTTCCTTGGGGTCTATCTTGGCACCGATCATCATACCGCTGATTTACATCTCGTTAGGCTGGCGGTGGACTTTTGTGGTAGTCGGCTCGCTGGGCATTGTGTGGGTGCTGCCGTGGCTGCTTATCAACAAGAAAGGACCGAAAGAACATCCGTGGATTACCGACCAGGAACGCCGATACATCCTAGACGGTCAACCCGAGAAGGTTTGTACCTGCGACAGGTGCAAGACTTGGGGAGAACTGCTGCGCACCCGTAGCAGTTGGGCGATTATCCTGGGGCGGTTCTTCCTAGACCCGATATGGTGGATGTTCGTCACCTGGCTGCCGATATACCTGATGGAGGTGTTTCAACTCGATATTAAACAAGTGGCGATGTCGGCTTGGGTGCCTTATCTGGGGGCGGCAGTTGGCAGTATCGTCGGCGGCTGGTTCAGCGGTTGGCTGGTCGGCAAAGGAAAGACCGTGAACTTCGCGCGTAAGTTTGCGATGGTGTTGGGCGCGTGCGTCATTCTCCCTGCGATGGCGGTTGCTGCATTGGCAGAGTCGGCAGTGTTGGCGGTGGTGATGATGGCGTTTGTGCTGGGCGGCTTCCAGTTCGTAATGACAAACATTCAGACACTCGCCAGCGACTTGCATACGGGCAAGACGGTGGGGTCGCTGTCGGGTATCGGCGGTGCGGCGGCGACATTAGGCACGCTTTGCACCATGTATTTGGTGCCGCTGCTGACAGGCAACGGGAACTGGACGGGGTTCTTCGTAATGCTCGCCCTGCTGGTGCCGCTGTCGTTGGGGTGCATATTCTTGTGCGCGCCGCATATTGAACAGACGGATAAATAATGAATCAACAATCTATAACTAACAAAGAGATGATGAAAAGATTAGAAAACAAAGTCGCTATCGTAACCGGTGGCGCACGCGACCTCGGTCGTCAAGTCAGTTTAACCTTGGCGCGTGAGGGGGCAAAAGTAGTCGTTAACTATTTTGATAATGAGGCAGACGCAGACAAGACTTTGGAGATGATTCAGGCGGACGGCGGACAGGCTATCAAGGTACAAGGCG
This sequence comes from Bacteroides uniformis, assembly GCA_963622435.1. Taxonomy (GTDB): domain Bacteria; phylum Bacteroidota; class Bacteroidia; order Bacteroidales; family Paludibacteraceae; genus Colicola. The sequence continues at coordinate 6,318 of CAVFIY010000045.1, forward strand.
ATATGACCAAAGCCGAGGATGTAAAGCGGTTGGTTGCCGAGGGAGTGAAGGCTTTCGGCGAGCAGATTGACATCTTGGTGAATGTAGTGGGCGGTATCGTCGGGCGCAAGAAGATTACGGAGCAAGACGAGGCGTGGTACGACTTCCTGATGAATGTGAACATGAAGTCGTGCTGGCTCTGTACGCGTGAGGTAGTGCCGCACATGACCAAGGGCAGTGCTATTGTCAACTTCTCTTCGCTGGCTGCGCGTGACGGCGGCGGCAACGGTGCGTCGATGTACGCCACGGCGAAAGGGGCTGTGGCTGTCTTTACACGCGCTATGGCTAAGGAGTTGGGACCGGACGGTATTCGTGTGAATGCGGTGGCTCCCGGGACAATTGCCACTTCTTTCCACGACCGCTTCAATACGCCCGAGAATCGTGAGCGCATGAAAGGTATCTATCCGCTGCGGCGTGAGGGTGATGCGCAGGATGTAGCCGATTTGGTACTCTTCCTGGCTTGTGACGAGAGTGATTATATCACGGGAACCAATATAGATATTAACGGGGGTATTGCATTCAGTTAATGCTATTCCTCTTTGCGTAACCTGGCGGCGTACTCGGCTACGCCGTTCAGGTGGCGTTTCATCAGCACGGCAGCCTTCTCGCTGTCGTGCTCTTTTATGGCTTGGCAGATACGGATATGCTCTTCCACGGGGTTTATTCCCACTTGTCGACACACCCGTTGTTGGCGATAGATGGTGGTGATGTCGGGGGTAATCAGTCCGAGCATTTGTTGCAGAGTGCTGTTGTGCGCACCCGCGGCGATACAACGATGCAGGTGGAAATCGGCTGCTTGGCGTTGGTCATCGTCCTCGGCCAGGGAGGCTTCTTCGTACTGCCGCAGACTGTCTTCTATTAAGGCAATGTCGGACTTGGTACAACGCTGTGCGCACAGTCTTGCGGCATTCTCCTCCAGGATGCAGCGCATCTCCGCGAGGGCGGCGAAGTCCTGACTGCTCAATTGGAGGACATTGGTCAGCAGCCCGTCCAGGGCATTGATGTCCAGCCCGACAATAACACTGCCGCTTTGTGGGAGGGTGCGAATGATACCGTATGTTTCCAAGGTCTGCAACGCCTCTCGTATATAACCGCGGCTGATGCCATACTGTTCGGCTAACTTGCGCTCCGAAGGCAGACGCATACCGGGTTTCAACTCTCCGGATTGCAGTGCCTTCCGAATAGATTCATAGACAATGTTCTGCGGCTCGTTTGACATATCTGCTTCTTGTTTTTGTAGGTTGTTCGGATGCGTAATTCTATGATATACAGATATATCGTTCACTACTCCGCCTTGATTGTGCATCGGCGGATAAAATCTCGTGGTACGGGGGTCTCGAAGTGGACGGTCTGTTCGGTGGCGGGGTGGATGAACTCCAATATGCGGGCGTGCAGGCAGAGGCGGTCGAGAGGCGAATCCGTGTTACCGTGTCCATATTTTCGGTCGCCCACTACGGGGTGTCCTATCGAGGCGAGATGCACACGAATCTGGTTGGTGCGCCCCGTCTCGAGGTTCAGTTCCACCAGCGAATAGGTCTTACCGTTCTCCGTAGTCGTCTCCCGCACGACATGATAGTTCGTAATGGCTATTTGCCCCCCGTCGTCCGTCGGCGACGAATAGACCACGCAGTTACGCTTGTCCTCCGTCAGCCAAGTCGTTATCTTCCCGTCCTGCTGCTCAAAATGCCCCTCTGCCAATGCGACATAGGTGCGCTTCGTTACCAACTGCCGCCAATAGGTGCGCATATACTGCTGTAACTCAGGCGATTTGGCGAACACGAGCAGCCCGCTCGTCTCTCGGTCGAGGCGGTGCACGGTGTATATCCCCGCCCGCTGATTTTGGCGGCGCACATAGTCTTTGAGGATAGAGAACGCTGTCGTCTCTGCTGAACCCGGTGCGGTCGGCACGGTCAGCAGCCCTTGCTTTTTCTCAACCACGATGAGCGAGTCGTCTTCATACACTACCCGCAGTTTGGGGTGCTTGAGTTCGATGTTCCCCCGCCCGCTGATGACCACCACTTTGTCGCCTTTGTGCAGCGGCGTGTCGTGCCGCGTCTCGACAGAGCCGTTCACTGTCACACGCCGTTGCCCGAGCATTTGTTTGACACTCGTTCGCGTCATGCCGCCCATCTTCGATTGCAGAAAAGGCAGCAGCGTTTCCTCTCCCTCCACACGAAAGGAGGTATCTTGTTTTATCTTGTACACTAGTTCAATTAACAATTAACAGTTAACAATTAATATGCACGGGAAGTCTCATGCATTATGTATCACGCCTTGCTTGTTGTCTGTGGTGACACGCCACCATTATGAATCACGCCTTGCTTGTCGTCCGTGGCGACACACCACTATTGAGTTTTATCCATGCGATGAGGGCGGAGGTGTTGACGATGAGGAAGACGGTGAACAGCACGAGTGAAAAGATATTCCCTACGATGATGTAGAACACAATGCCGCTCACGCCGTATAGTACCCACCATATCCACGCGTCTATCTTCCTGTATATCAGCCAGTAATTCGCCAGGGTGGATGAGGCTATCATCAGTCCGCTGCAGAGTTTGAGCAGTACATTCTCGCCCCAGCCATTGTGCTGAATAAGGCAGGTGCAGAGCGCATAATCCGCTGCGATGATTCCCGCCGCCACGAGATAAGTGCCTGCCGCCGCCCACCCGTGCAGGTACTGCGGAATAAACGGTTCGCTCTCTGTGTACAATTGATTCTCTGTCTGTTTCCACGCCAGGATAGACTTTGTCATAAAGGGAGCGAATACGCCTATTTGCAGGCATACCAAGTCGTAGTTCCCTTGCAGGAAGAACTGCGTGGCAAGCAGCACTGACATCACGATGCCCCCGTAGAAGCCCGTGTAGTTCTGCGGGTTCTTGACGGTCAGCACATAGCCTACGCCGACTATACTCGCTGGAATACCCACGCAGAACGCCGCATTACCCCACTGCAGCAGGGTGCCTTTCAGTGCGGGGAACAGCACCTCCACGGCGTATAGTATGCCCAACAGCACGGCGAACAGCCCCACCGACCACAGCATTCGCTGCCCGAATTCTTTCCAAAGTTGTTTCGTATTCATATCTTTACTCTCTTACGCCCAGTGCAAAGTATCACTTCGCCCCATGCTAACCGCCACAAGCATACTACTACGCCTCCTCCAGATCTCACCAAGCATACTATTACGCCCCATCCTAACCTCACCAAGTGTACGATTGTGCAGGGAGGATACAATGAGGATGCAATGAGGATGCAATGAGGATACAGGGAGGATAGGCTTTCTTTCCTATCTCGATACCTCGCCGTTCCTCCGACGATGTGCAGGCACACCTCTCCTTTTTCGCCTGCAAAGTTAGTCAATTTCTTGTATATATGCAAGTGCGCAGCAGGAAAAAGAAACGAGGAGGCATTGCTGCTTCCTCGTAATCTGTTTGCATTATGCACTATGCCGCTGTGCATTGTACACTCTGCATTGTTGTCTGTGGCGACACGCCACTATTTGCGTTTGCGATCGCCGTAGCGAGACATAAACTTATCTACACGACCTGCGGTATCGACGAGTTTCGATTTGCCGGTGTAGAACGGGTGGCTGGTGTTCGAGATTTCGAGTTTAATCAGCGGATACTGAACCCCGTCAATCTCAATACTGTCCTTCGTTGCAGCGGTCGAGCGGCTGAAGAACTGCGTACCATCAGACATATCTTTGAAGACTACCACACGGTAGTTCTCGGGATGAATTCCTTTTTTCATTGTCTTACTGTTTCTGGGTTTAACAATTTTGCCGCCGATTACTCAGCCACAACATTCAGTTTGATTTCAGCCTTTACATCGCGGTGCAGACGAGCAACTGCCGTATGCTCACCCGTTACCTTGATAGGCTCTGCAATGGTAATCACCTTCTTGTCGATGTTGATTTCCTTGGCAGCCAAAGCAGCAGAAATCTGTGCGGTGGTTACTGTACCGAAAATCTTACCGTCCTCGTTGGCTTTTACTGCCATATCGATGGTGATTGCAGCCAATTGCTCTGCCAAAGCCTGTGCGTCAGCCAGCAGTTTTGCCTGCTTGTGTGCTTGTTGCTTCAGGTTCTCTGCCAATTGCTTGCGGTTGCTCTCGTTGGCGATAACGGCTATCTTGTTGGGGAGCAGATAGTTGCGCCCGTAGCCGTCGCGAACTTTTACTATATCGTTTTTGAAACCCAGGTTAGCCAGGTCTTGAATCAAAATTACTTCCATGATGTTTCGTTCATTAAAGGGTTACACACTTCGATTACTTCATCATATCAGTTACATAAGGCAGCAATGCCAAGTGGCGTGCTTTCTTGACTGCCTGTGCCACCTTGCGTTGGTACTTGAGGCTCGTTCCCGTGATACGACGAGGAAGGATCTTGCCTTGCTCGTTGAGGAACTTCTTCAAGAACT
>CAVFIY010000046.1:0-10584 GCA_963622435.1 Bacteroides uniformis
CCCGCAGCGAGCGAAGCCCAGTGGGCTTCGCAAGAATTCCTTAGTCCACAACCCACGCCCCCAGGCAAGACCGCAACGCATAGTGTCTATAAGGGCTAACAGGCAGTGCAAAAAAGCAATTGGCTGCCTGTGGGGAGGCAGCCAATTGAAATAAAGAGTACTTGTAGTGCGTTACTCACAAGTGGGAACAGGTGTTCACTTGCAAGTGGGTAGTGCGGGTACTCACGGGTGAAGTAGTGCAGGCACTCGCAAGTGGGTAGTACAGTTACTCGCGGGTGGGGAAGGTAGGGATAAAGGGGTTGGAGATAGAGCCGATATGCTTATCGACCACGAACTCCAGCGTGTCCCGCTGCACATAGATGTACTTCGTCTTCGCACAATAGTAACGCAGCGTCAGCGGCACTGACGAATCGAATGTCGCACTGTGCGGACGATTGATATAGAGGAAGAAGTACGGCACACTATCCAATATCCGGATAGCCGTTACTCCCCAGCACTCTTTGTCCGCAAACGCCGCCACCATATCCAATGTACCTGCCGAATCACGCAAAGCCACAGGCAGACAGCCCGTTACGGTCATCGTACTCTCCAAATCCGTCGTGTCTGTCGGCGCCCAAGAGGGACGGTCGTGGCGGGTCGGCGTAATCGTCGTATCCTGCTTATGCGGGTCTTCGGGGTCATTCCCCTTCCCCTTACAGCAAGAGACACCGAAGAGAGAGAGAGCCAAGCACACATAGGCAAACGCCCGAGTGAAAGAATGTGTAGTCTTCATATACTATTTCTGTTTAATAAGTCGAATTGTTTTCGTCTCGGAGCCTACATAAACCACTGCCGAGTAAATACCTGCCGGCAGTGCGGCGCAATGCCAATCGTAGATGTACTGCCCGTTTTCGGTCTTGCCGCTCGTGCGCAAGAGCAGTTGTCCGCTCTCACTATAGAGTGCCAACGATACCTCCCCGTCCTCGGGCGTCGTAACCACGATTTGGACATGGTCCACAAAGGGCGACGGCAATGCCGTAACCTGCGTCCCGACAAAGGAGATAGGCAGCGGTGCGGCGAGCGAACCGACAATAGCGTTAGGCGCATAGTCGAACATGGGCGCACTCTGTGCCACCTGCTCACCGTCCTGCTCGAGGGCAAAGCGGATAGGCGCAGCCTCGTCCTCCGTCCCCACCGTGAGGAAGAAGAGCGGCATACTGTCTGTGGCGTGGACTGCCACACGACCTGCGAGTTGCTTGCCCGCATACGCCGCGAGAACGAGGTTGTCCGTGCTGCCCGACCAGTCTGCCAGCGTAGCAATCACCGACATGTTCGTCGAGGCTTGGTTACTATGGAGCAGTACCTGCTGCTCTACACTACGCTCTGCTGCCTGCAGGCGTGCAGGCGCGGTAGAGGGCGTGAGGGTATGGTAGGTGAACGAACAAGGCGCACCCTGGTGGTAGAACAGATACCCCTGACCGGGTTCCAAATAGGTGAGGCTGCCCTCCCACTTAGACTCACCGGAGAAGACCGCAAAGCAGTCCTTACTCTTCAGCATATCGCCCGTCTTGGCATTGGTCAAGTAGTCGGACAAGGCTTCGGAAATCGGGAAATTACTGTCGAGCAAGTAGGGGAACACATTCCACCCCGTCTCGAGTTGGAGCGTGCGCTCCTTCTCCGACAGCGGCGAACCCTCTATCTCGGGATAGACCTCGTGGGCGACACGGAACATATAGATTTGATGATAATCAAAAGCACTAATCGTACCGTACCATGCGGGCGGCATACTCTTCGCCGAATACTGGCAGTAGGTGCGCTCCACTGGGGTCTTGACGATATCGCCGTCCGACCAGTTCGCCTGCGCAGACAGCACCCGCGTGATGTCCGCCGCATACGACGGCTTGATATTGAACGATGCCCAGTTCCAGCCCGCCGCCAAAGACAACTGCTGTACTTTGCGCTCGGAGGTGGTCAGCATTATCGCCGAATCGGGCGCACAACCATAGCAACGCTTATGCTCGAAGACGATGTCTTTCGACGCATCGAGGATATAAATTTTCCCCGTGTTGTGCTGCCACAGACGCATCTGCACATACTCGCCCTTCATGTCCTCGTTGCCGTAAACGGTCATATAGACATGGTTCTGCGCCGTAGCGTCGTTGTACGAGATATTGGTCTTCCCTACGCAACGGTTGTTGATAAAGGCGGCGACCACATCATTCACATCGGTGTCAAAGACGGTGTCCTTAGCGTTGGTCAGTTTGACCTGCCCGATGAGCGACATAGACATCGGCAAGTCCTTATGGTCGTCCGTCCACGGGCAGACAGACTCAACCTTAACGGTAAGCGTCAGACGCTCGTAGAGGTCTTGGTCGTCCTGCAAGTAGATGTACTCGTTATGCTCGCCGATATTCAACCCCTCTGCCACCGTGAAGTGGATAGTCTGCGTGGCTTGTGCCGCCAGCGAACCCTGCGATGGCACCGCCTTCAGCCACGAGGGCAGGGAAGTAATCGTATATTGGCGCGTCGAGCCGCCCGTGTTGGAGATAGTCAGGTCGAACTCATTGCTGCTGTTGAGCGTCGAAGTGATGGTCTTCTCCGTCTCCGACCAGCGCAACTGGTTGCGGTCAACATACATCGTCCAGGACATCGGGCTCTGCAACTTATTGCCGTTCAGGTCTTCGACATTGCGCACCGTAACAAAGATATTCTGCTTATTAATCTCCTTGTTGAGCATCTTGAGGTTAATCATCAACTCATCGCTGTTGCAAGCCCAGGCGAAATTGTACTTCTGACGGGGCGTAGCGTCGCGCACGGGAGAGAAATCGTTCTTATCCATGAGCGAGTCGGCGGCAGTGGCAAGCAGGAGTTGCTTCTTGTTGACCACATTACCGTTGTTGTCGCGGAAGACGCGGGCGTTGTACGGATAGTACTGCAACTCGAGGCGACCGTTGTCGGTCAGTTGCTGCTTGCAGAAAGGCAGGTAGGCAATCAGACCCAACTCCTCGCCCGTCGGCGACACATTATTATAGTTCATCAGGCTGCTCGTCGGCAGGGCTTGCTCGTACAGCACGATATTGTCGATATGCCCCGAGAACGGGTAGCGCGGTTGCTCGTGTTTATTGCCGAGGCTGTCTGTCAACGACCAATGGCAAGCACCCAGCCACATCTCGTTGCTCGAGAAACTGCCCAACTTGTCCGCCGCAAAAGTAGCCGCCTGCTTGCCGTCCACGAAGAGGTTCGCAAGGTTGTAAGTGCGGTTGACGGTATAGACCAAGTGGTGCCACTGTTGGTCGGCATACGACCCGCGGGCGATGTACTCCTGCCCTTGGTTGCGCAACACGACATTACCGCCCCGCAAGCCGATGAAGACTTTGCCCTCGGCATCTGCCTCCTCTTTTGCGCCGTAGCCCGTAGTGAAGAGTGCCGCCGTGTCAGCCGTCTGCTTATCGGTCTTGAACCAGAACATGAGCGTCATATCCTGGTGCGCCGAGCGGGCGAAGATGTCCTGCACGAGTTGCACACCGCCCACGCTGTCCGTGAGGTGGAGCGACATATTATCGGGCAGTGTCCACGAAGTACCCTCGAGCGAGAGGGTCGCCCCGTTGGCGAGGTCGGTACAAGTCGTCCCCACGCCGTCATCCATACGGTAGTACGCCATCAGTTCCTGCTCAAAGCCCGTCAGGTGCTTCTTGTAGGTGAGCGACAGTTCGTCTATCTCCTGCGCCTTTGCCCAGATACGCGCCTCGAGCATATTACCGTGGAAAGGCTCCTTATTATCTAAGGTATTGCCGAAGAGCAGTGTACCGCTGTTGAGGTAGTTGGGCATCGCAGGTTGGTTGGGGCGCGTCATCTCTGCCGTCCCCGCATAGAAGCGAACGACGCCCGCCGTGTCGTAAGTCATCGCACAGCGTGTGAAGTCGAGCAGCGCACCGAGCGGCTTCGATTTGACCGTCGAATCGCCTATCTCCGCCTGCAGGCAAGTATCCGCCGTCAGCGAGAAGCGCAGGCGTTGCTTGGTGTTCCCGAGCGAGAAGATAGTCATCGCCTTGCCTTGTTCGGCGGGGCGAATCATCGCCTCGATAGTGAACGCACGGTTGCTGAAGTTGCGGTTGACAAGGGTCTTTGCCACGCAGTTCTGCTCGCCCGAGAATGCCAGTGAAGTGGTCTGCGTGATATCCAGATTGTTCGTACCGCCGATGACCTCGAAGTTCGCATCCTCGTCCAGGTAGTTGCCTGCAATCGGTTCACTGAAGCGCACCGAGATAGCGTCTTTCACCGTCAGGATACCGTCCGCAGGGGTCGGGATACCGAATACCTCCGGGCAGCGGGTGTCCTTTGTACCCTGCAGCACATCGGACGAGCGGGTGACAAAGCCGTTCCCGTAGCGGGCGAAACTGACGGCACGCAGTTCGTACTGCTGCTCCATCGGGTCGCGGTCGCCGTAGAAGCGGATACCGTCGATGCTGCCGCTCGTAATCATCGCCTTGTTGCCCGATGCCAGGCTGTAGAGGCTGTCGCTTGCGTAGTAGGAGCAGGTGTTCACCCAATCGTTATCCGACTCCGTCACTTTCTTATACTGCAACTCGATATGGTCGAACCCGTCGGAGTGGATGTCGTAGCCGTTGATAGAGACAGGCAGGTAGTAGCCCGCACTGTCATGCGACGAGAGGGTATTCAGCACCCATTTGTCGTGCGGCGACGAGAGGCTGACGGCGGATGCGGACGGCACGAAATGCACCGAGATGTTCACCGAACGCTGGTACGCCACATCGCAAGTGGAGCGGAGCGCAAGGGTGATGTCCTCGAAGTCGTAGCCCTGTCCGCGCTCGACCTCAATAGTCTTCACAATAGTCTTCCCGTGCGGAATACGCACCGTAATGGGCGAGATACCCATCGAGTAGCCGTCCACGGACAGTTTCAAACCGTTCGGGTTGCTGGCCGGTACCACCAAGAAGTCGAACGGGATAGATGCCTCCGTACCCAGACCGATGTCGGTCGGCTGCTCGTTGGTGAGCGAGACGGTGAATATCGCCTTTTGGTCGGCAGGCACATTGGTAATCTCACGCTTATCGACTGTGATATGCGGGTTCTCGAGTGCAATAGTCGGGTTGCTCAACGGCGTACCCGGGATATAGAGCAGCGTGCTGTCGCCTCCCTCGTAGGGGCAACGGCTTGCGCCCGCCACGCCCTGGAAGATGAAACTGCTGTACTTGTAATCGGTCGAGGGCACGACGGCATGCCCGTCGGCGTCCTTATTATAGGAGTTGATAGTGTCTGTGATACGATAGACATTGACATCCATATAGCCGAACGCATCCGGCGAGAGCGTATAGGTATAGGTACGGGACCTGGTCTCGTTGTCGTTACCGGTGGTGCGACTGAAATCCAGATTCAGAATAGGCTCAATCCGGAAACTGAACTTCGCCGTCGGCGTATAAGCGAGCAACTCCGTCGTATTCGCTTCCCTGTTTCTGACAACTGCAACTTCCAAAATTTGCATCCACATCTCTCCGGAAGCAACCGTGCTGAAAAGATTCCCAATAGTTTGCGTGGAGATAGGAATGGAGCCGTTCGTGCCGTAATAGTTGTTGACGAACTTATGACTCTCGGTGTAGGTAATCGGCGTTGCCCCCGTGACAGAATAGGTCTTATAGGGCTTGTTACTATTGATAGCCTGTACCTTCTCCTTCTCGTTGATATAGATGAGTTGTAGCCATTGGCGAACCGTTCGGTTGTATGCCTCAATCTCATCGCTCGTACTCTTCATATCCGCATTCACGGGGTCCACCCATGCATATTCCTCCACGCCGTAGCCTTTCATATCCGGGCTCAGTGCCGTGTAATAGACGCGCTGCTTGGAGGCATTGGCTTTCTGCTGTGCGGTCGTCGAGTCGGTGGTCAGCAGCAGGTTGTTACGCTCGCGTATCAGAGTCGGAATCACCGTACCGATGATATACTCTTGTGTATAAGCGAAATTCGATTCGTGTCCGAACGCATAGAGCAACTTGCGCCCCACTACCAGGTAGCGTAACTCTCCGTCGGTGTTGCGCCCCTCGGAGATTAACTTCATCGTACCGTTGGCAATCTGCCCTTTCATCGAAGCATACGCCACAGAGTCCAGCACCGCCATACCGTGTCCGATACCGTGATAGACCACCTCGGTCGCACCGATATAGACATCGGCGGCAGCCCCCACATGATAGGCATCGCTACCCGTGTGAACGCTCTCGGTGGTGGTGTATTCGGATGTTGCGTTCCACTGTCCGGAACCGTTGTAGGTGAAAGGCAGGGTTGTCTGCGTACCGTTTTGTATCATTATCTCCTGCCCGGCAAAGCCACCCGCTCCCGCCGGTGCCATAACCGTACCTGCCAAGCCTGTGTAGTTCGCGCCGTGGGTGATGTTCAGGTTAAAGCCCACCGTCCACGACAGGTTCCAAGTGTTGGTCGAGGTATAGGTCGTCCCCGATGCGAGCGAGGAGAAACTGCCCGAGCCGGGAGGGTCACGCAGGATGTCGTAGAGTTTGATACCCGTGTTGGTCTTGCTCACGCTCTCCACACCGCTCAGTCGGTCGGCGAACACATAGACCTCGAGCGGGTCGGAGGCGATATGCTCGCCGTTGTGTTCCACGGACACTTGAATGCGGCGTGTGACGGCATCGTTCAGCCCCGTGTAGGTCGGATAGTCCGCCTGCAGCGTCACATCCCATTGCCCGTCCGTGTTCAGCACGCCCGACAGCGTCTCCGTCTCGGAGTGCATACCGTTGTAGATGTTCACTTGGTTGCCGTGCAGCATCACCTGGTCGCGTGTCGCCGCGGTATGGCTGCCGTTGTAGTAGTAATCCTCGTGCGCTGTAATGCGGAAAGTGTATTTGCCCTCGACAAAGACAGGCTTGCCGAACAGGTATTCATAGTCGCCGACGGCGTTCTTATAAACCAGTTCCTGCGTGTGTTCCACGCTGTCGAAGACCGTCACATACGCACTCGCATTGCCGAGGTAGCCCATCTCCATACCATACGCCACCTGCGTGAGCGAGATGCTCACATCGCTGTGGTAGATATGGCGGAAAGTGTCGTTGCAGAGTACTACCTTGCCGTCGCGGAAGAGCGAATCCGGCGTGAGGCGGTTCGTCAGGTCAAGCGTCTGCATGGCGGTGTGCTTGTCAGTCAGCGTGGCGTAACCCTTGGCGAACAACTGCGATACTTTGTATTTCACGGGGAACAGGTCCACAAAGAACTCGCCCGTGGACTTGTCGGGGTAGATAAGTATCTGCTTCTGTTGGAAGACCACGCCCGTGTGTTGCTGCTTGGTGCTGTCCGCAGGGTGCAGAATGGTAGTATCCAGTTGCGCAATCGTGGGGTCTTGCGGGTCATAGACTATCAACGCCGTGTTGTCGCCCTCCAACTCGAGTGCCATGGTCAGGCTGTCGCCCAGGTTGTTGCGGCTCAAACCGAAGCCGAGCGGCAGTTCGCCCTGGTTGTCGCCGCCGACGATACGCCCTACGAGGCGCACTTTCGTTTCGTCGTACATGCGCAGACCGTCCATGTTCTGTGTGGGTTGGAAGAGGCTGTCGCCCTCCACGATGAAGAAGCCGTTGCTCGCAAAGGTATGCCCCTCCATAACCACTTGCACCGTGATAGGTGCTTTGGGTACATCGAAACTGAAGTTACCCGCCGCATTGGTCTCCACTTGGTTGCCGTCGGCATCTTTCGCCGCCACGCCGTTGATGAGGAAATGCGCACCCCGTACGGGAATGGTCGAGTTGCGGAAGAGTACCCGCCCCGTGAAGCGCACCGCCTCGGTGTTCACGAAGTCGATGCCCGTAACCTCGGGGCGTTTGGTGTCGAGCGAAACGGTCGCCACACCGTCCGAGTTGCCGTTATAGGTAAACTTGCCGTGTTCCGAAGTAGGCGTTACGGTGTAGGTTGCCCCGCCGTTGAACGGCACGCCGCCGAGGCTGTACTCGCCGTTCTCGTTGGTGCAGGCGCGGTAGGTCAGCGTTGCCTCGTCGGGCAGCCCCGTCGTGTCCGCAACGGCGTCTTGCATATCTATCTTGAGGTTCGAGCGGTCGGTCTCGTTGATGTTCTCGTATGCCATGTTGCTGACATAGGTGTAAGTGCCGTACTTATCCGTAATCGTCTGCGCACCGTCGAAAGTGTAGTAGTTGGTCAGCAGCGTCTCTTTGCCCGAGAGGTATGCGTTGGTCGTGTTCTCCACCTCTTTGGCGCTGAGGGCGCGTTTCCATACCCGCACCTCGTCGATGTTCAGTTGCCAGGTCTGATCGACCAGGTAGAGATTACTCTGACTTATATCTGCCATCGGCACATCCTTCTGTTGGAATACCGACTTGCCGTCCTGATAGACGGTAATCGTGTTGGCTGCCGTGTCGCAGACAACGGCGAGGGCTGTCCACACCTCTTTCTTTATCGTTACGGGCGCGTCGTATGCCTTCTCGCCGTAGTGGAAGCGCACTTTCGCCCCGCTCTCGATGATGTCGAGGGCGATGTAGTTCGTTACCTGCCCGAGCGGTCCCCGTGTGGTGAAGAGGTTGTTCTCCGCCGCCGCATTGTCCGCCGCCAACTTCACCATTATCTGATAGGTGTGCGAGCCGGACAAATCCAACGGTTTGGTGGGCAGTATCGTGTGTGCCGACCGCTGTATCTTGAGGCCGGCACGCTTTATGTCTTTCTTCTCTCCTTGTTGTACGGCACGCACCTCCACGCCCTCGTTGCCCGTGCCGTTGGGGAAGCGTATCGTACCCGCAATGCTCCCCACGGGCGACATCCAACCGTAGGCGGTCGCCGTGTCTTTGAGTGCCTTACCGGCGCACTCGTAGGAGCAGATAACGCGGTATTCATACATATTCCCCGGTACGGCGGTGCGGTCGCGGTAGTAGTAGCCGGTGGCGTTGGCGGACAGTTGCGTCCATGCCGTCGTGTCTGTTGCGATACGCCGTTCCACGGTGAAGAAGTCCGCATCGCCCGAGGTCTGGTTCCACTGCAGGAAGACCTGGTCGGGGTAGTAGCCCTTCGAGGCGTTGAACGAGGACACGCTTGCCGCGTTGTGGTAGTAGAGGTCGGGACCCGCACAGATAATAGGCTGCTGCGTGCCGCACTTCATGTCGCAGTTAGCGTCCGAGAGTTTCGCCGTGTAGATGTATTCGGCGCATGCCACTTCGGCTACGAGCGTAATATCCGCCGTGTACGAGCCGTCTTTCTGGCGCGTGAACTCCGCCCCGCTTACCACACGCTCTGCCTCCGTTTTTTCCGTGCCGGCGGTCGTGATACGGCGCAGCACCACCTCCGCCGCGTTGTCCCAGAAGGTGTTGCTGTCTTCGGCGGTCGTGCGTAAGTGCATGATTATCTTCTTCGTACGGTCGAAGTCATCCGCCTTGCGGTAGTATATCGAGTCGGCTTCCAGGGTCAGCAGTTTCGGGTCTTTCTGAATGCTGTCCACTGCCACCCAAGCATGGTCGGAGTAGCCCCAGTTGATGGTGCTGGTACGAATCAGGCGGTAGTATATCGGGTGCGTGCGGTCGGTCTTGTTGTAGAGTGCCGCGTCGGTCGAGTCCACATAGGTAAAAGTGCTGTGGAGCGAGTCGAACTGTACAGGCAGCAGTGCCAGCGACTCCGTCTCTTTGAAGTCGGCAGTGTACGAACGCTCCAGTTGGAACATATCGGACGACATGATGTCGCGTGCCGTAGGGTTGTGGATGTTCCAACTCAGCGTGGTGTACTTGCAGTACTCCGTGCTGTCCTTTCGTTTGTAGTTCGTCGCTTTGAAGTCGTAGAGGCGGTGGAACGCAGGAATATCCACGAGGTTCGAGCGCACCTCTTGGGTCTGACTGCCGTCGCGATTGACGGTGAATGTGACGCTGTAGCCCTTTTGTATCGAGTCGTTCGTCATCACGAAGAGGTTGCCCGAGCGTTCGGAGGTCTTAATCTCGTCGGCGTCGAAACTCGTGTGATACGAGACGGGGTCTTGGTAGGTTACATACGGGATAAGGCAGTAGCCGAAGCCCGCCTTGCCGTTGTCGCCCACGCTGTAGAAGATAGGGTCAGAGAGCAGCGGTGCTTGCACCGTCGAGGCGGTGTAGTCGCCCAGGGTGTAACGGTGTTCGTAGATGTCGCCCCACTTACGCGTCTCACGGATATAGATAGCCGCCGTGAATTTCTTGCCGTCGAAGTCGGAAGAGGAGTACCAGTCAAACTCGAGCCAGGTCGGCGTGTCAGTCTGTTTGACACGCGTCAGACTCATCGCCCGCTCGCCGCTACCTGCCTTGACGGTGATGTCCACCCGTTCATAGACATTGGTAATGACGATTGTACCGTTCTCGGGAACGAGTTTGACCCATCCTCGGTCATCGGTACAAGTGTTTTGGTCGTTGTCGCCGACATAGGACAGGATTTTAATCTGGCTGCCGTCTTCCATTTGGGCGTACACATTCGTCCCGTTCGTTGCCCAGTGGTTGTTTGCACTACCTCGGGCGAAGACGAGTACTTTGAAGTGTACTTTTCCGTTTCCCAGTGAGTAGGATTGGAAGTTGGTGGGTTCTTCGAACCAAGTGTTGTCGGCGCAAAGATTTCCCACGCACAGGGTCAGTA
>CAVFIY010000047.1:0-10491 GCA_963622435.1 Bacteroides uniformis
GTCAACCGGTTTGTTCCAAACCGCCGCGGGTGGGGACACCCACGCCCCCAGGCTGCCGGATGTTCGGGGCGGCTATTGGTTTTATTAGTCAAATAGGTCTAATTGGTCTAATTAGTCAAATTGGTCTTATTGGTCTTATTGGTCTTATTAGTCTTATTAGTCTTATTAGTCAAATTAGTCCAATTGGTCTAATTAGTCTAATTGGTCTAATTAGTCAAATAGGGCTAATAGGTCTAATTGGTCTAATAGGTCTAATTTTGTTAGCCCCTCCTTTGGAGGCGCTAACGCTGGTGGGGAGGTCGGTGGCAAGGTCAGTTCCCCAGTATTAATTCCTAATTCCTAATTCTTAATTCCTAATTAGAATTAGTGCATAATCTGGTATATGAGTTCTTTCCAGAGGTCGGATTCGTCGGCGGAGGGGTTGTTGATGCCTTTGGAGCGGGCATCGATGGCGCGGAGGTAGCCGATGATACGGAAAGTCTTCCCCGCCGAGAAACGCCGTGCTGCGGGGGCGTAGTCTTTTTCCACGATGTACGGGTTGATTCCCAGTTCCTTTCCTACCTCAAACTTATTGCCTTTGTTGGGGAAGTAGTGGTAGAGCAGCAGATTGACAAAGAACCCGAACAGCACGGGCAGTTCTTTCTGTATGGCATGGTCTTTCGAGGCGGCGAAATGCAGTGCTATTCGATTGGCTTTCAGCAGGTCGCCTTGTATCATCGCACTCTCTAACTGGAAGATATTGAAGTCGCGGCTGATGCCGATGTTCCGTTCCACGAGGGCGGCGTCTATCGTATGCACCCTGGCGGGGCGACCGTCCACGAGTTTCTGCAACGCCCCCACTATCGCCGTCAGGTCAGTGCCGAGTGAGTCCGCAAGCAGTTGGGTAATATCCTGCGAAATCTGTACTTCGTCGCCGTTCTTGCGCAGGTCACGATTGCGTTCGTTGATATAGTTGGTTATCCAAGCGGATATTTGATAATCGGGAACAGGGTCGCTTGAGAAGATGGTGCATACTTTCGCCGCCTTCTTCCACACCGACAAGCGTTGGTCGATTTTGCCTTTGTAGCAGATGACGAGTACGGTGTTGGGGTTGATGTTGTCGAGGTACAGCCCCAGCGCATCCCATTTCTTCACCGACTGTGCTTCTTTGAGGATGACCACGCGTCTGCCGCCGAACATAGCGAAGCCCCGCGCGGCATTCACGACGGGTTCGACATTGGGCGAGTTGGTCGGCTCGAGGTCTTTGCCGTAGATGACAGTCTGGTCGAACTCTCGTGCCGCTTCGTCGAGCAGGTTGTTCTCAAGCCAGGCGCACGCCTTGTCGATGTAGTACGGCTCTTCGCCGCACAGCACATACACGGGGGCAATCTCGCCTCGCTTGAAACTAAGTGCCAGTTGCTCGTATGTAAGTTTATTTGTAACAGCCATAGTGACTTTTTTCAACGGACGGGTGGCGTGTCGCCACGGACAACAATTTTTCTTGTGAACGGACGGCTATCGCCGTATGAACACAAATTAATCATAAAACGCTCCGCGGGGAGCACCCCGCCTCCAAATACACGAAAAATTATTCAAATATTATCATAAATATATCTGACTCGTATTTGAATATATTTGTTTCGTTATTTGGTCATATTTGTTTTCTATTTGAATATATCTGTTTCGTACTTGAATATATTTGGCTTATATTTGGTCATATTTGTTTTCTATTTGAATATATTTGTTTCGTACTTGAAGATATTTGGATAATTTTTGGTCATATTTGTTTAATAAAACACCATTCTTTGTTTTCTGAACAATTTATGTCCATACGGCATAGCCGTCTGTTCACAGCGAAAGTTATTGTCTGTGGCGACACGCCACTATCTCCAGAACGCCATTTGGTTGGGGTCTTGTTTATCGCGTCGGAGGTTATCTTGGATACTGCGGCGTCCTTGTTGGAGCATTTTCCAGCAGAAGACATAGAAGATGATGAGCAGTGCGCCGCTGAGCATCGTGCCGAGGTTGACCATAAAGAGCAGGGAGTCGTAGGTGCCGTGGAGCAGGACGGGAACCCAGAAGATACGGCTGCGTCTGCGCCAACTCATATCGCCGAAATAGACGGCGGCGTAGAAATAGCCCATCGCCACGGCGAAGAGGAAATGCCCCGGCACGGCGAAGATTGCGCGTTGCACCGCCACTGCTTCCCATTGCTCGATGTTCCCCAACAGGTAGATGATGTTCTCCGTGCCTGCGAAGCCCATCCCCACGGCGCAGGCGTAAACAATACCGTCGAAACGCTCGTCGAAATAACGGTTGTGCCGCAGTAAGAGCCACAGCATCAGCAGTTTGGCAGCCTCCTCGGGGATGGCTGCACCGACAAAGGCTTTCCACGCCGCTTGGAGGAATGTGACAGGTTCATCGGGGGCTAAACCGAACAGTTGCACGCCCAACTCGAGGTAATAGGCAATGCCTGCCGAGAGAACGCCGTAAAGGACACCCTTGGCTACTTGCGAGAAAGGCTCGCGTTGGTATTTATCTTTCCACCATA
The DNA here is from genome assembly GCA_963622435.1 of Bacteroides uniformis. Taxonomy (GTDB): domain Bacteria; phylum Bacteroidota; class Bacteroidia; order Bacteroidales; family Paludibacteraceae; genus Colicola. The sequence continues at coordinate 2,531 of CAVFIY010000047.1, forward strand.
TATATAATACGAGGAGGAAAGCCGGCAGTATCGCCGCAAAGATTATAGTATATACACTGGTCATTTCCGCTCACTTCGTTCGCGTATGTTCGCTTCGCTTCGCTTCGCGTATGTTCGCTTCGCTGTCGCTTCGCGTATGTTCGCTTCGCTGTCGCTTGCGTATTTTTGCTTCGCTTTGCTACGCGTTAGTTAGTGTTGTTTATTATTTCGAGGCGCAAAGTTACGACTTTTCTGTGATATACACAAAATTCAATGCACAATGGTGGCGTGTCGCCACTCACAACAACTTTCCTTTGGAACGGACGCCTGCGGCGTATGGACATAAATTTTATTTCTCCAAATACTCGAAAAATTATCCCAAATAAAGGCAAATACAGTGGCTATCGGGAACAGACGCTATGCGTATTGCCATCAATTATTACTACTGTTGCTATAAAATGAATAGGGGGTATTACATCCTGCAGCCTGGGGACACCCACGCCCCCAGGCTGCCGGATGTGCTACTTTTGTATGGGGTTACACAGCCTGTATCCTCATATTTATTGTAATAGTATCAATTCCTAATTCTTAATTCTTAATTCTTAATTCTTAATTCGCCGAAGGCGTTCTAACTTCTAACAGCGTAAGCGGTCTAACTTCTAACAGCGCAAGCGTTCTCTAAATAGAACATCCTTTTTTGCTTTTCTAGTCATGATGACCAAGGGAGGCTCAAGCCAACCTCAAGCAAGGCTCAAGCCAGGACTAAGCCACCCTCGATTTTAAGAAATCGCAAGGTAAAAAAGAACATAATAAGCAAAGAAAAGCAGAAATGCCCCCTACAAAGAATAAGCACTCTCTCCGCAAAGTCCAGTCCCGCCCCCTACAAAAAACGAGAACACCTTGTATAAAGAAAAGTCCCGCCCCTTACAGATAGAATTCCCGTGTCAGTTCGGCGTACGCCACACCCTATATAAAGCCCGGTCCCGCCCCCTACAGATAAAACTCCCGTGTCAGTTCGGCGTACGCCTCGCTGCGGGGAGAGTTTGCCCCCTCGATGAAAAACACCTCGGGCGGTACGGGCATAGGGGCGGGGAGAAAACGGAACGCCACGAGCAGCCGCTTGGCATGTTTGCCCTCTTTGGAATGAACACGCGTCAGTCGCACGGGGTACAGCCCCGCCTCCGCCGCCAAACGAAGAATCGTGTCCTCCGCCTCGGCGGGCAGGATATACGCCGCCACCCCCGTGGGCGACAGCAATCGTGCGGTGTGCGCCACGAGGTCGGCGTACGACAGGCTGTCCGTGTGGCGTGCCAACTCCCGCCCTTTGTCGGGGTTCTTCAGACTGTTTTGGAAATACGGCGGGTTGCTTACCACGAGGTCGAACGCCTCCGCCGCAGTGTAGTCCTGCACCGCTGCCTCCTCTGCCGCCAGGCGTTCCGCCCACGGGCTGCGGGCGAAATTCTCCTGCGCTTGCAGCACGGCGGACGCTTCGATGTCAATCGCTCGAACGGTACTCTGCGGGAACTGTTGCGCCAACATCAGCGCCACCAACCCGCTTCCCGTCCCGATGTCTAAAATAGAGTGGGGGAGTGCGTCCTGCCTGAAGACGGTCTGCCCTGCCCATGCGCCGAGCAAAACCCCGTCCGTGCCGACTTTCATGGCACAGCGGTCGTGGAAAACCTCAAAGCGACGGAAACGAAACGATGGGGAAGACATAACGGAATGTAGCATTAGCGGGGCAATTCCACCGCCTCGGGCGAATGTTCGTGCGAGTGTCCCACAAAAGTATGAATGGCGAGATAGACCCCCGTGGCGAGGAAAAGCACGGCACACGCATAGCGGAACCACTTCTCGAAATGCGCCATACGGTGCGTCAGGTTGCCGATACTGACTGCACTATAGCTGATAGCCCAAGCCAAGAGCATGATAGGAAGCCCCGTACCCAAGCCGAACACGACGGGCATCAGCCACGACCACACACTCGGCAGCGTGATTGCCATATCAATCATCGTGACGAAATAGATAAGTCGGTGCGGGCAGAACGCAATCGCGAAGAATATACCGAGCAGGAACGACCACAGCCAACTCGAACGACTGTCTGCGTTCTCCAACCAACGGCTCAATCCGTGGTCGTGGCTGTGGTGCAGCCGCCCGACGACGAGCAGCAGCACCCCGCAGAGCAGCATGCAGACCGCCAGCACGGGTTCGCCCCATCGCTCAATAAGGCGTTGCATACCGTCCGTCTGCGCCCCGAGGAGGAACGGGATACTGAGCAGTATATAAGTAATGAGTTTGCCCAAAACGAACATCGCCCCGTTGGTCAGTACCTTTTTCTTGTCGCTGACTTCGCGGTCGATATAGCCGATGGCGGTAATGCTCGTAAACAGCGTACAGGGGTCGAATATGGTGAGCAGCCCGAGCAGAAAGGCAGTCAGTAATTGCATAAAAATCCTACTTGTTTTATCGAAATCGCTTGCAAAGGTACGAATTTTGCCGTATCTTTGCAAGCGGATATGAAAAAAGCCATTCACCCATATACACTTTTCCTCTTTTTCCTGCTCTTGCTACTCCCCTCGTGCGGGCGTTTCGAGCAGGAGGGGAAGCGGCTGCAGCGGCAACTCCTTGCCCGTCAGTCGCTCGCCGAGCAGCAGACACTTGCCCTGGCGAACTACCTCGAGCGGGGCGAGGATTTCGACTCCGTGCGGGTGCTTACCGAGGTCAAGAACGCGGCGCAATTCTATATCTTCGACAGCCGTCGTCTGGTCTATTGGTCGGACAACTCGCTGGCGTCGGACGATGTCTTTCTGCAAGCCTACGACGCTTGGCAGTACTACCGTTTCCGCAACGCGCACGCCGTCGGGCGTTGGACACGGGCGGGCAAATACAATATACTGACCCTTATCCCGATTAAGTATGTCTATGCCGTCGAGAGTGAGCAGTTGCGCAACGAGTTCGCCAAGCCGTTCCGCTGTTCGCCCGAGCGGGACATCACCCGTCGCCACGACGATACCTATTTCGAAATCCGTGATGCGGGCGGGCAGTTCCTCTTCTCGCTGACCCCCGAACTCCTCGCCCCCTCTTCCCGCCTCGACCAATCGCCGCTGGCAGAGTCGTTCTCGTTCCGCCAACTCGTCTCGACCGACACCACCCACCACGGACATCCCGTGGCAAGCAATCGGGTGCGCACCTATTTTACGATTATCCTGCTGCTCTTTATCGCGCTGGTTACCATAGGCGTTATTGTCCTGATACGCTACCGCGGCTTTGGCAATATGCCCCTGCGGGTGCGCTTTATGTATGTCATCATGGCGTGCGTACTGCTCTGTTTCGTCTATGTGTTCTTGCTCTCGGTGCGCTATGTGCGTACCAACTACGAGGAGCGGCAACGCACGACCCTGCAGACCAAATGCACCTATATACAGATGTATCTCCAGAGCCTCTACTACTGGGATATGTCCCTCTCCCCCGCCAACACACAGGGGCTGAATATCGACCTGCGCGACATCGCTTTCACCTCCGGCACCGACATCCATGTCTATGACATCCACGGGCAGGCAGTTGGCTCTTCCACCCCCGCACTCTTCACCGAGGGGCTGCTCTCGTCCCGTATCGCATCCGCCCCGTTCTTCTCCCAAGACCACAGCGGCGTACAGTATGAGAACTTCGGCAACGCCCGCTACCTCTGCGCCTACGCCCCGTTCTACAACGGCTCTTTCGTGCAGATAGGCTATATCGCCGTGCCGAGTTTCGTGTCCGAGATAGAGCGTGCGCAAGAGGTGGATAACCTGCTCGCACGCCTGCTGCCGCCGTACTTCCTGGTTCTGTTCCTCGCACTCTTCGCCTCCTACTGGGCGGCACGCGGCATGACCGCACCGCTCTATATGGTAACATATAAGATGCGCAATTTCCGCATCGGTAAGTCCGATAACCACATTGTCTATAACCACCACGACGAGGTGGGCGAACTGGTGGAACGCTACAACGCCATGGTCGATCAGATAGAGGAGTCGGCATCCAAACTCGCCAAGGCGGAGCGGGAGGGAGCGTGGCGCACTATGGCACGGCAGATTGCCCACGAGATAAACAACCCTCTCACGCCGATGAAACTGACCATTCAGCAGATGCAACGCCTGCGGGGGACGGAGCGTTTCGACGCGTATTTCGATAAGGCAACGGCAATGCTCATCGAGGAGGTGGACAACCTGGCACGCATTGCCGCCTCGTTCTCGACCTTTGCTAAACAGCCCGAAGTAACCGCCTCCGAGGTCGATGTGGCGCAGAAACTGTCGCAGGTCATCACCCTCTTCCGCAACAACACCGACGGTGTGCCGATACGCTATATCGGCCCCGACCAAGGCGTGACGGTTTGGGCGGACAAGGAGCAGATTTCGCAGGTCTTCACCAACATCCTTCGCAATGCTCTCCAGGCAATGGAGGGGCGCGAGGGGGCGGATATCATCGTCATGCTCAAGGAGGGCTATTCCCCGGAGCAGATAGAGATTTCCTTCTCGGACAACGGTCCCGGTATCGCCGAAGAGGTGCAGCCGCGTGTCTTTATGCCCAATTTCACAACCAAAAACACGGGTATGGGGCTGGGACTTGCCATTTCGAAGAACATTGTCGAGGGTACAGGCGGAAAAATATGTTTTGAAACATCCGAAAAAGGTACGACTTTCTTTGTCTATCTGACAAAAAAGCAGTAATTTTGCCGTCGATAACGAGTAAGCGGGGTGTCCTGCTTACAAAACGCTACCAAACCACCGACGATGACAACCTGTCATAACAGACTATAACACAACTAAAATTTGTAATACGATGAAAGTCGAAACCATTATGCAGCAGTTGGCTGCGAAACACCCGGGCGAGGCAGAGTACCTGCAAGCCGTTCAAGAAGTTCTCGAATCGATTGAAGAGGTGTATAACCAACACCCCGAATTTGAGCAAGCGAAGATAGTGGAGCGCATGGTAGAGCCCGACCGTATCTTTACCTTCCGCGTTACCTGGATAGACGACCAAGGTCAGGTGCAAACCAACCTCGGTTACCGCGTACAATTCAACTCCGCCATTGGCCCCTACAAAGGCGGTTTGCGCTTCCACAAAGCCGTTACCCCGAGTATGTTGAAGTTCTTGGGCTTTGAGCAGACCTTTAAGAACGCACTGACCACCCTCCCGATGGGTGGTGCAAAGGGTGGTTCGGACTTCGACCCCGTGGGCAAGTCCGACGCCGAAATTATGCGCTTCTGCCAGGCGTTTATGCTCGAACTGTGGCGCTGCATTGGCCCCGACCAGGATATCCCTGCGGGCGATGTAGGCGTAGGCGGTCGCGAAATCGGCTTCCTGAACGGTATGTACCAGAAGTTGGCGCGTGAGTACCATACGGGCGTGCTGACGGGTAAGGGTATGACTTGGGGCGGCAGTATTCTCCGCCCGGAGGCAACGGGCTTCGGCGCACTCTACTTCACGCAACACCTGCTGCACAAAGCGGGCAAGGACATTGCAGGCAAGACGATTGCCCTCTCGGGCTTCGGCAATGTGGCATGGGGTGCAGCCACCAAGGCGATTGAACTAGGCGCAAAGGTAGTGGCTATCTCGGGACCCGACGGCGTATGCCATATACCGGGCGGTATCACCAAAGAGATGATCGACTATATGCTCGTCATGCGTTCGTCGAACCGCAACCGCGTACAGGATATGGCGGACAAGTTCCCCGCAGCGGTTACTTTCACGGCAGGCAAAAAGGCATGGTCGATACCTTGCGACATCGCACTGCCCTGCGCTTTCCAGAACGAGTTGAGCGAGGAGGACGCCAAGGAACTGAAAGCCAACGGCTGCTGGTGCTGCTGCGAGGTCAGCAACATGGGTTGCCAACCGGGCGCTATTCATTTCTTCCAACACAACGGCGTGCTGTTTGCACCGGGTAAGGCAGTCAATGCAGGCGGTGTAGCCACTTCGGGTCTGGAGATGACGCAGAACGCCGAGCATTTGAGTTGGACGGCAAAAGAGGTGGACGAGCGTCTGCACCACATTATGCAATCCATCCACGAGCAGTGCGTACAATTTGGCACGCAGGCAGACGGCACGGTGGACTATGTGAAAGGTGCGAACATCGCAGGCTTCATGAAAGTCGCCACCGCCATGCTCGAGCAAGGCATCCTCTAACAAGACGCCATACCGAAACACACAAACACGGTGTCTTAATAAGACATACTCCCAAACAGGGTATAGTCCTAATAAGACATACCGGTAAGTAAGGTGTCTTAATAAGACACAATAAATACGCCAAGAGCCTTCGAACACTCGGAGGCTCTTGGCGTATCAGACTATGCGGAACGGCGTATTGTCAGCACACAGGCATATTAATTGTTAACTGTTAACTGTTAATTGGGAACATCTCCCTGTTCTTTCCCTGATGTTACCCTGTTGTTAGTGTGTCGTAACAGACGGTGTAACACATATAATTCTTAATTCATAATTCTTACTTCTTAATTAGAAGCGGCGAATTGCGTCCAGAACTCCTCACCGCCTTGGCGGGACAACGCCACCGACTCGGGGTAGTGTTCCACGAACCAGGTGAGGTACTGCGCATAGTCTATCTTCTCCCGCAGCATAACCGCACGCCGCTGTTGGTAGAGGGAGGTACGCTCTTCGGCGGAGAGAGCCACCAACCGTTCCACTGCCTCGTACAGTGCGTCAGTGCCACTCGGCTGTACCGTGCCGTCCGGACGGCGGATAGAACTGTCGGCGGCGAGCGGTGTAGCGTGAATACCGTACCCGAGCAGGTAGCGGTCTTCGAGTTCTCGCAGGTAACCGATACGCCCCACAAAGTCGTTGAAGCGGACAAACGGTGTGCCGAGAACGCCCGCCTCTGCAGCCATCGTCTGACTGTCGCCCAAGTAGAGGGACGCAAACGCCATCACATGGTGCATATCCAACGGGTTGATGTGGATACGGTATGCCTCGAACTGCGGCTCAAGCGGGCGTTCACTGGTGATGTATATCTGCCCGTGCGGGCGCAGCAGGTCTATCAAGTGCTGTGCAATCGCCGTGTTGATACCGCAGATACCGTTGTCGTGGTGCGCATTGAGCGACGCGAATCGCAGTACGAAATAGGGCTTCCGAGTGTCAATACCGTACCGTTCCACCACCTTCCGTTCCGCCTCGAACTCCCTCGGGTGCAAATACCCCAACTCATGATACGAGGGATACTTGATAGACTTCTTGTTCCACTTGCCGTTATCGCACACCACGGGTGTCAGTATAGCACTCGCAAAGGGATAAGACAGTTTGGCAAAGCGCGGCACTACCGCCGCATCGTCTTCTCCCAGCACAATTGTCGGGACATGCATTACAATATGCGAAGCAAAAGAGAGTGTGGAACCTACCAGTATATCAATATGCTTTTGGCGAAGGAACTTGCACATATTCCACTCCATACCAACAACGGAGTGAACTAAACCAAAGAAACTATCTTTTCTTCTCTCACGAATAATGGTGTACTTGTATCCTGCGTCCTGAAGAAGTTGTTCTAATACATCTTTTTTCTTTATAACGAAATACACTTGGTGTCCGGCTTGTCGCCATTGCACCGCGGCATTTTTCAACATGTGAAAATGAGCGGGATGTCCTAAAAATAAACCGATATTCATTGTCGCATAAGTTAGATATGTAATATCGTAGCCCCCCAACTTAATCCGACGCCAAACCCTCCGAGCAATATATTTCCTTGTAATCGGTTCTCCTTTTGAGCAGCGTATAATGCAATGGGAATAGTTGAAGATACCGTATTGCCCACTTTTTCCATATAGATGTAAAATTTCTCTTTGTCAATGCCCAATAACTTACGAAGGTAATTAATCATATATCTATTTGCCTGGTGGAAGACAAAGAGGTCTATCTCGTCTTGTTTCAGTTCGTTCTTTATTAAGACATCCTCGACCATTTGCGGTACGACATTTGCGGAGAAGTCGAAAATCGCACCCCCG
>CAVFIY010000048.1:0-10465 GCA_963622435.1 Bacteroides uniformis
CCGCTGCCTGGGGGCGTGGGTGTCCCCACCCGCGGCGGCTCGTCAGAGCCGGTTGGCAGTACGATGTTTACTGTTCCAAGTCAATTCCCATGCCCAATTCTTAATTCTTAATTCTTAATTCATAATTCTTAATTAGTCAGAGCATCCTGCATTCGGGTCAAACCACGAGGGGATGTCGAACTGCTCGTCTTGGGTGTAGCCGAGCGTGGTGTCGGCGTACACTCTCTGCATGTAGAGGGCGTAGATAGGGAGTGCCATCGAGGCGCCTTGCCCCTCTGCCATGTTGTCGAAGTGGATGGCGCGGTCTTCGCCGCCGACCCACACGCCGCTCACCAGCGAGGGCGTGAAGCCCATGAACCACGCGTCGGAGTTGTTGTTGGTCGTGCCGGTCTTGCCGCCCATGGGTGCTTTGATGCCGTACTTGAACCGCACGCGCACGCCCGTCCCGTGATCGACCACATTGCGCAGCATGTATATCATCTTGTATGCCGTGGTCTCCGAGATGACCTCGTGCGTGCGGGGCGAGAAGGTGGCAATCACATTCCCGTTGTTGTCCTCAATGCGTGTAACATACAGTGGCTCAGTGCGTATGCCCTTGTTCGCAAAGGTCGTGTATGCGTCCACCATCTCTTGTACGCTCACTTCGCAGGGACCCAAGCAGAGGCTGATGACGGGGTCTAACTGCCCTTGAATACCAAACGATTGCATCATCTTCACTAACTGTTCGGGCGTGAAGTACGACATCAAATGCGCTGATATCCAGTTCGATGAGTATTGCAAACCCCATGCCAGGGTGACGGTGTCGCCGCGGTATTTCTCGTGTGTGTCGCGCGGAGTCCATGCCCGCCCGTTTGCGTCGTAAAGTGTGATAGAGTCGTTCACGACTTTGTCGCATGGCCACATTCCCTCGTCCATCGCCAGGGTGTAGAGGTAGGGCTTCACGGTCGAGCCTACTTGCCGCCGCCCCACGGTCGCCATATCGTATTGGAAATGAGCGAAGTTCGGTCCCCCCACATATGCTTTCACATGCCCCGAGTGCGGGTCGATGGACATAAACCCGCACCGCAGGTAGTACTTCAGCCACCGAATGGAGTCCATGGGCGATAACACAGTGTCTATCAGTCCGTTACCTTCGTAGGAGAAGACTTGCATCTCCACGGGGGTGTTGAATATCTCGCGTATCTCTTTCTCGCTCTTGCCTGCTTTTTTCAGCCCCCGATAGCGGTCGGTCTGCTTCATAGCACGGGTCAGAATACCGTCGGTCTCCTCTTGCGTAATCAGTCGGGAGAAAGGCGCATTGCGTTTGCGTTTGCACTCTTTGAAGAAACTCTTCTGCAGGCTCTGCATGTGTTCCGCCACGGCCTCTTCGGCGTACCGCTGCATGCGGGAGTCGATGGTGGTGTAGATGCGCAGTCCGTCTTGATAGATGTCGTAGTGAGAACCGTCGGGCTTGGTGTTCTTCTCGCAGAACCCGTAGAGCGGATTGTTGTCCCATTGGTAACGGTCGATGGCGTACTGCTGCTTGTTCCATTGTGAGTAATTGCTCTCTTTGGGTTCTTTGGCAGTCAGCACACCGCGCAGATACTCACGGAAATACGGTGCCAAGCCCTGCTTGTGATCGACCGACGAGTAGTGCAGTTCGATGGGCAGTGCCTGCAGCGAGTCGCACTCGGCGGCGCTGATGTATTCGTATTTGCACATCTGGTCGAGAACGGTGTTGCGGCGGTTGAGTGCCCGCTCGGGACGACGGATGGGGTTGTAGAGCGAGGGGTTTTTGCACATGCCAACGAGCATCGCCGCCTCTTCTATCTTCAGGTCGGCGGGGGTAGTCGAGAAATAGACTTGCGCCGCGGACTTCACCCCCACGGCGTTGTAGAGGAAGTCGAACTGATTGAGGTACATAAGCAGTATCTCGTCTTTGGAGTAGAGGCGTTCGAGTTTGGTGGCAATCACCCATTCGATGGGCTTTTGCATCGCCCGTTCGAAGATGTTGTTCGCGCGGGGCGACCATATCTGCTTGGCGAGTTGTTGGGTGAGCGTACTGCCGCCGCCTGCCCGTCCGAGTTTCAGTACGGCACGGAAGAACGACTTGAAGTCCACGCCCGAGTGGTGATAGAAGCGTGCATCTTCGGTGGCGATGAGGGCGTCTATCATGTAGGGCGAGAGGTCGGCGTACTGCACGCCGACGCGGTTCTCGTTGCGGTAGTACCGCCCAAGTGACTGCATATCAGCGGAGAACACCTCGCCGGCGAAGCGGTTCTTGGGGTTCTGCAGTTCGTCGAGCGGCGGCAGGTAGCCTATCCACCCTTCTATTATCATAAGGAAGATGAGGCACACCAGCAGTACGCCTCCCCCGAACAGTCCCCAGAACCACGCGAGGAAAGTCTTGTGCCACTTCGGTGTCCCACTCACCCCGTTCGCTGTATTTTTCATATCTTTCGTCTTTGCCATTGTCATACACAGTTATTCTCTTTTCAACGCACGGCTATCGCCGTATTATCATTGATTATTCGTTAATGTAATCGCTTGTCAATCACCATACTATATTTTATGCTAATAGGTGTTTCCCGCGTAACCGGCACTTGCCTTTTATGGTTAATTAACGGCAATACGGCGTAGCCGTCCGTTCCATAAAGCGTTTTTTGTTGTCAGTGGCGACACGCCACCGTCGTAGCCGTCCGTTCTACAAAAAGTCACAGCACTGCATTCATTGCGCAAAGTTACAAAAAAAAATGCGTCCCCGCAAGTACAACCCCGAAAAATCTTTCTCACCCCCTCCTGCCTCTCCCCTAAATACGCTCCGAAAACGCCCCGCAACCCTCAACACACCCCCTTGTTTGCATCGGGCTTTCCTGCCGTTAGGTATATGTGATTCTTATGTGATTCTTATGTGATTCTTAGGTGATTCATAGGTGATTCCCGTACCCTTACCCTACCTGTAAGCCCACTCCCCCGTCCTCACAACCACCCCCGTCCGTCCCGAAAATTTTTCTCTCTCGGACTTGCATGTTTCCCGAAAAAAGTTGTACCTTTGTCGTCGAAACGAAATAGCAGAATCCATGACAAAATTCACACATCTCCATGTCCACTCCCACTATTCTGTGTTAGACGGAATGAGCAAAGTGCCGGATTTGGTCGATAAGTGTCTGCGCACGGGCATGTCCGCCGTTGCGCTCACCGACCACGGCAATATGTACGGTATTAAGGAACTCCTTGACTATTGTAAAAAGATTAACGGTAAGAACAAAGACGCATGGGAAGCCAAGCAGGACGAGCAGGCAAAAGCCGCTGAAGAACAGGGCGTTACCTACAGTCGCCAACCATTTGTTCCCTTCAAACCCATCGTCGGCTGTGAGGTCTATTGCGCACGCCGAGGCCGCCACTCCATGTCCGATGAGAAGGCGGTCAACGGCGAGGGGAAGTCGTATATCATCGACCGTTCGGGGTGGCACCTTATCCTGCTCGCCAAGAACAAGGCGGGCTATCACAACCTCTGTAAGATAGTCAGCGCAGGCTTTATGAGCGACGCCTTCAACTACACGGCGCGTATCGATAAGGAACTCTTGCAGGAGTTCCACGAGGGCATTATCTGTTCCTCCGCCTGCCTCGGCGGTGAACTCCCGCAGAAGATTATGGCGGGTGATATAGCGGGTGCCGAAGAGGCAATCGAGTGGTTCAAACAGGTCTTCGGAGAGGACTACTATATTGAGATTCAGCGTCATCAGACCGAAAAGCCCGGTGGCGACCAAGATACCTATCAACGCCAGCGAGAAGTCAACCCCGTTCTCGTTGAGTTGGCGCATAAGCATGGCGTGAAAGTCATCTGCACCAACGATGCCCACTTTGTGGACGAGGAGAACGCCGAGGCACACGACCGCCTTATCTGCTTGAGTACCAACCACTTCGTGGACGATGAGAACCGTATGCACTATACCAAGCAGGAGTGGCTGAAGACGCCCGAAGAGATGGCGGCTATCTTCTCCGACATCCCCGAAGCGATGGAGAACACGCAGGAGATTGCGGACAAGGTGGAGATTTACGACATCGATTCGGGACCTATCATGCCGAAGTTCCCTATCCCCGAGTCCTTTGGCACGGAGGCGGAGTACCACCAAAAGTTTACTGATAAGGACTTGTTTGACGAGTTCACGCGCGACGAGAACGGCACGGTTGTCCTCTCGCAGGAGGACGCAGAGAAGAAGATTAAGAAACTCGGCGGTTACGAACGCCTCTACCGTATCAAACTCGAGGCGGACTACTTGGCACACCTCACTTACGAGGGTGCGAAGAAACGCTATGGCGAAGAACTGACCAAGGAGCAGGCAGACCGAATCCGCTTCGAACTCCACATCATGAAGACGATGGGTTTCCCCGGTTACTTCCTTATCGTCATGGACTTTATCCGCGCCGCGCGTGAGGAGTTGGGCGTCAGTGTAGGTCCCGGTCGTGGTTCGGCAGCGGGGTCTGTAGTCGCCTACTGCCTGCACATCACCGACCTCGACCCGTTGAAGTACGACCTCCTGTTCGAGCGTTTCTTGAACCCCGACCGTATCTCCCTGCCGGATATCGATACCGACTTCGAGGACGCAGGGCGTGCCAAGGTGCTGGATTGGGTCAGCCAAAAATACGGTGAAACCCATGTCGCCCATATCATCACCTATGGCAAGATGGCAACCAAGTCTGCCCTGGCGGATGTCGGGCGTGTGCAGCGTGTTCCCCTTGCCAAGGTCAATGCCCTCAAAGCCCTCATCCCTGCCAAGGATTTCCCCGAGACTATCAAGGACGAAAAGGGCAAATCCCCCAAGGTCAACCTCAAGAACTGCTATAAGTATATCGACGAACTCAAACACGAGTACGAGGCGGGCGACCCCGAAATCCGAAGCATGCTCGACTATGCCATGCAGTTGGAGGACACCATCCGCCAAATCGGTGTCCACGCCTGCGGTGTCATCATCGGTGCGGACGACTTGACGAAGTTCGCCCCCCTGTCGAGTGTTGAGGATAAGAAACTCCACAAGCGCGTCCTTGTCACGCAGTACGACGGCCATGTGGTCGAGTCTGTGGGCTTGATTAAGATGGACTTCCTGGGGCTTATTACGCTCACTATTATTAAGGAGTGCCTCCGTAATATTGAGAAAGTGCGCGGCGAGCAGGTGGATATCGACCACATCCCCATCGACGATGCCGAGACCTACCGCCTCTTCCAGGAGGGGCGCACGGTGGCAGTCTTCCAGTTCGAGTCTGCGGGAATGCGTAAGTATATGCGCGAACTCAAACCCACCGTCATGGGTGACCTCATCGCCATGAACGCCCTCTACCGTCCGGGACCTATGGACTACATCCCTCAGTTCATCCGTCGTAAGCAGGGGCAGGAACCCGTTACCTACGACATCCCTATCATGGAGAAGTACCTCAAGGACACCTACGGCGTGACGGTCTATCAGGAACAGGTCATGCTCCTTTCCCGTCTGCTTGCCAACTTCACCCGTGGTGAGAGTGATAAACTCCGTAAGGCGATGGGTAAGAAGCAGATGGCTATCCTGCAAGAGTTGAAAGGAAAGTTCATGGCGGGTGGTAAGGCGAACGGTCATGATGAGAAAGTGCTGAATAAGATATGGACGGACTGGGAGAAGTTTGCCTCCTATGCGTTCAACAAGTCGCACGCCGCCTGCTACTCCTGGGTGGCATACCAGACGGCGTACCTCAAGGCGCACTATCCCGCCGAGTTCATGGCGGCGAACCTCACTATCTCCAAGGACAACATCAAGGATGTGACGAAACTCATGGAAGAGTGTAAAGCCATGGGTATCAAGGTGCTAGAGCCTGATGTTAACGAGTCCGAGATGAACTTCACCGTCAATAAGGACGGCAATATCCGCTTCGGTCTTGGCGGTGTCAAGGGCGTAGGCAGCGGGGCTGTCGATGCCATCGTCAGTGAACGCCGACGGGGTGGGCTGTATAAGGACATCTTCGACTTCTTGGAGCGTGTCAACCTCTCCTCGTGCAACAAGAAGACCATCGAGAGCCTCGCTATGGCGGGTGCGTTCGACTGCTTCACGGATATGTATCGCGAGCAACTCTTTGCCGAGAACCGCAACCACGAGTACACCCTCGATGCCCTTGTGCGCTACGGCAACCTCTATCAGAACGACCGTGCTATGCAGCAGAACTCCCTCTTTGGCGACATGGATAGTTTCAATACCGCCATACAGCACCCCGAACTGCCCAAGGTGGAGCGTTGGCCGACCATAGAGCGTCTGAATAAGGAGAAACAGTATATAGGTATTTACCTCTCGGCGCACCCGCTCGACGAGTACCGTTTCGAGATATGCGAAATGAGTTCCATTACCGCCGAGGAACTGACGAAGTTCGAACGCTATCGTACGGCACAAGGGCGAACTACGGCGCTCAACGAGCAGGCGCAGCAGGAGGCGGAGGGGGCGGATGCCGATGCCGAGGAGGAGCAGGAGAAGGACACCACCACGCCGCTCGAGTTTATTCAAAAGTTCAAAGACCGCGTCGTGCGCTTCGGCGGTATTATCACCAAGGCGGAGAACAACTTGGAGACGAAGACCGGCAAACTCTACGGTAGGTACACTATCGAGGACTACACTGGCAGTTACGATTTTGCCCTCTTCGGCGAGACCTACAAGTCGCAGGCGATGCTCCTCCAACCCAACAGCATTGTCCTTATCTCCGGCACGGTGCAGCAGCGTGGGGCAGGGATGGCATGGTTCCACCCCAAGGAGGACGAAAAAGCCGATTTCGAGTTGGCTATATCGAAGGTAGAGTCTATCCAAGAGGTGCAGGACAACTACTTCAACCGCCTCAGTATCACCATTCCGCTCCAGACCGTTACGCCCGTACTAATCAATGAGTTGCGGGAGCAGTGCGAGCAGAATAAAGGCAAGGCGGGCTTGCAGATTAAGGTCTTCGACCCTACGCTCAACCATACCGTCATCCTCTCTTCGCAACGCTATGCCATCCACGCCTCTCCGTCGTTCTACCAATGGCTGCAAGAGAAAGCGGCAGAGACGGTCAACACCACTACAGCGGGCGACGACGATGCCCCCGTCGAGACAACAGTCAGCAGCGGCTTTTCTTATGAGGTAATATGGAAGTAATGTCCTACACAGATACATTGGCGTATCTCTACGCCTCGCAGCCGGCATTTCACTTGGTCGGGGCAGCGGCGTATAAACCGGGATTGGATAACACCCTGCGCCTGATGGACTACTTGGGCAACCCCCATCGGCGCTTCCGCTCCGTCCATATCGCAGGCACCAACGGCAAGGGCAGTACCTCGCACCTCATCGCCGCCGCCCTGCAGGCATCGGGGCTGCGCGTGGGGCTGTACACCAGCCCGCATCTCGTGGACTTCCGCGAGCGTATCCGCCTCAACGGAGTGCCTGTCCCCGAATCCTATGTGGTACACTTTGTGGCAAAGCACCGTGCGTTCCTGGAGCAGGTACGCCCCTCTTTCTTCGAGACAACGATGGCAATGGCGTTCGCCTATTTTGCTGAACAGCAAGTCGATGTGGCAGTCGTCGAAGTCGGTCTGGGCGGTCGGCTCGACTCCACCAATATCCTCACGCCCCTGCTCTCTGTCATCACCAATATCGGCTTCGACCATACGGAGTTCCTGGGCGACACCCTGCCCCGTATCGCCGCCGAGAAAGCGGGTATTATTAAGCCCGATGTGCCGTGTGTCATCGGTGAGACAGACCCCGAAACAGAGCCGGTCTTCCTCGAGAAAGCGAAAGAGTGCCATATCCTTGGCGAGGGACTGGAGACCACCTCCTGCCGTATCTGGTTCTCCGACTGCTGCGGCTACCTGCGCCGCTGCCGAGAGCGGGTAGCACCTGCCTCGGAACTGCATGGTATCTACCAGGAGAAGAACCTCCAAACCGCCTATGTCGCCCTGCGTGTCCTGCAGCAGTATAGCCCAATCGGAAACGCGATCTCCGCGGCGGCTATCGGTGCGGGCTTTGCCCGTGTCTGTACGCTGACGGGGCTGCGCGGGCGTTGGGAGACGCTTTCTACCACACCGCTCACCATTTGCGACACGGGGCATAACTCCCACGGACTCAAGTATGTAGCGGAGCAACTGACTGCATTGCAGGCGCAACGCGGCACGGCACTGCATATCGTATTCGGCATGGTGTCGGACAAAGATGTAGAGGTAGTGCTGCGGCTTATGCCCCGCGGGCAACGGGTGGGCGACCGTTGGTGTCCCGTCTTCTATTACTTCACGGAGGCGCAGACGCATCGTGCGATACCCGCAGCGGATTTAGCCGCACTTTTTAGCCGTCTGTATGCTGAGAAGTCTATAGGATTACCGAAGCATAACCGAAGCATAACCGATACATTACCGATACATAACCGAAGCATAACCGAAGCATTACCGAATGATTGCCATACCTTTGACGATAGCATGAGCGAGGAAAAAGCCCTCTTTCCCGCCCCGCAGATTATCCCCTCTGTGTCGGATGCCATTGCCGCCGCCCGCGCTGCCATGTCCTCCGAGGACATCCTCTTCATCGGTGGCAGTAACTATGTCGTCGGCGAAGCCCTCCGCCTCTATCCTATCAACACGAATATGTCTAACTCTAAATAAATCAGTACCCTAACCCCCTCCTCCGGAGGGGAAGGGGAGGTCTTATTATGAAACATCTTATTCCCGCAGCCCTATTGAGTATCGTACTCATCGGCTGCACCCAAACACAAAACACTACCACTATGAACCCTGCAGTTCAAAACATCCTCACGCGTACCTCTGTGCGCCAATTCACGGGCGAAACGCTTTCGCAAGCCCAGATTGACACCCTGCTGCACTGTGCCATGGCAGCCCCTTCGGCGCTGAATCAACAGCCTTGGGCGTTTGTTGTTGTCACGGACACCGCACTCTTGAGCCGTATCGGTGCCGAGATGCCCAACACCCGCTGTCAGAATCACCCCGCCTGTGCCTTTGTCCCCTGCGGCGACTTGAGTAAGGCACTCACCAACCATCCCGACTTCTGGATTAACGATGTCTCTGCTGCCACGGAGAATCTGCTGCTCGCTGCACACGCCATGGGGCTGGGCGCAGTCTGGACAGGCGTACACCCGAGTGCGGAGCGTGTGGCGCAAGTGCAATCCCTCCTGGGGCTGCCGACGCATATCATCCCGCTCTGCATAGTCCCTGTCGGTGTCCCCGCCGAAGCACCGCAACCCAAAGACAAATACACGGAGCAGAACATTCACTATAATAAGTGGTAACTCGCAGATAGTCAGACTATGCGCTATACTTGTGCAACCTTCCGCTTCTCGTTCGCCGAGGCGTGGCAGGCAGACCTTTTTACGCAGTCGCTCTTCGACCTCGGCTTCGACACGCTGGACGACAACGCCGCCTATATCCCGACCTCGCTCTACGAGGAGAACAGGCAGCAGATAGAAACCCTTATCGCCGCCACCGACGGAGTGGAACTGCTGGCAGTAACCGACTGTCCCGATGAGGATTGGAACAGCGTCTGGGAGAGCGAACACCCCGTAGAGAACCTGCCGCTGGGCGTCAGGATTGTGCCGCACTGCGCCTTCGGTGCAGGGCACCACGAGACAACGGGCATGTTAATCAACGCCCTGCTTGCCGCAGACCTTACGGGCAGAAGCGTATTGGATAACGGCTGCGGCACGGGCGTGTTGGGCATCTTTGCCGCCAAGCGGGGCGCAGCACAAGTCGTAGCGGTCGATATTGACGACAAGAGTGTGAAGAACACGGAGGAGAACGCCGCACTCAATGGCGTTGCGCTCACTGTCATGCAGGGCGATACACCCCCTGCGGGGCAGTACGACCTCATCTTGTCGAACATCCACCGTAACATCCTGCTGGCGCAAATGCCGCTCTACGCCGCCTACCTCCGCCCCGGGGGAGAACTGTGGCTCAGCGGGTTCTATACCGCCGACTGCCCCGCCCTCATCGCCGCCGCAGCCGACCACGCCCTCCACCACACCGCCACCTCCACCACCTCCGACTGGTGCCTCCTCCGCTTCTCCAAGTAACCATTCCCCTTTCATATAATAATCACCCCCACTTTACACCCCACTGGGGGCGTGGGTGTCCTCACCCGCGACAAATGAGTCTTCAGGCTCAAATGGCTATCCTCTGCCTACCCCCTCTTTGAGGGGGCAAGGGGGAGTCTCCCCTCTAGAGAAGGTAGGGGCTAGGTTGTCTTTTCCTTTATCGTGAGATAAGTATTGGGATTTCGTCTTCCCCTCCTCTGGAGGGGCTAGGGGAGGTCTGTACTTACCGTTTCTTAAGGAAAAAGTGTACCTGGTTATGCAATACTTGAATATATGTGCTATTATTAGTACCTTTGCAGCGTATTCTGAATAGCAGAATGTACGATTATTACGATTATTGAACCATTTATTAATATGAAAGAACGATTGACTATTATTGACTTTGTCGAGAAATACACGACAGAGT
>CAVFIY010000049.1:0-5601 GCA_963622435.1 Bacteroides uniformis
GAGATATTCCGTGTAGGGCAGCAAGCGGAAGCCTCTGTGAAAATTTCGGGCGGTACGGATAAGACGACTTACTATACCTCACTCGGCTACTTGAAAGACGAGGGCTACTACATTGGTTCGGACTACGACCGCTTCACACTGCGTAGCAATGTAACCCACCAAGCCAAGAAATGGCTGAAAGGTAGCCTCAATATGGCATACACCTATTCGAGCCAAAATGCGGTAGGGCAGGGCGACAATATGAACAACGGTTTCAACTATGTAAACAGTATTCCGCCTATCTATCCCGTGTTCCTCTACAACGAAGACGGTACGATTAAGACCGACTCCAAGACGGGAGGTAAGGCTTACGACTACGGTATGAACGAGGGTTCGGGGCGTTGGTTCGGCGCAGGTATCAACCCCGCAGGTTCGCTTCGTTACGACCGCGACAATACCGTACAACACCAGTTCACGGGTACGGGTATGCTCGAAATCAAGTTCTACAAAGACTTGAAACTGACCGTCAATGCGGGCGTGCAGTATGTAGGTGCCACCAACTCGGAATTCACCAACGCATACTATGGCGACGCAGCCGGTATAGGGCGTGTCTATAAGACGCAGACGAACTACCTCTACTTTATGTCGAACCAGTTGCTCGAATACAATAAAGTAATCGGCGACCATACCATCCGTGCGATGGTCGGTCACGAGACGCAGTTCACGCGCAATGCACAGACTTACGGTGGTAAGAACTATGTCGCAGCCAAGACAGGCGAGAGCGTACTCGAGTGGGGTAATGCCGTACAGATGGCGGCACTGACTTCGGCAACGGCAAACTCGGCGTTGGAGTCCTACCTGGCAACCGTGTCGTACACCTACGGCGAGCGTTACGGTATTACGGCTAACTACCGTGCCGATGGTTCGTCTAAGTTCGCCAAAGGACACCGCTGGGGACATTTCGGCTCGGTCGGCGGTATGTGGAGTTTTACCAACGAGCCGTTTATGGAACCTGCCAAAGAGTGGGTAAAGAACGGTAAGTTGCGCCTCAGTTGGGGTGTACTCGGTAGCCAAGATGGTATCAGTTCGAACCTCTACCAAGACCAGTACTCGGTGGAGTATGTGGATGGCAATGTGGCGTATGTATGGAACTACAAGGGCAATCCCGACTTGACTTGGGAGCGCAGCCAGATTGTCGATCTCGGTCTGGAGTTCGACATCTCGAAATACTTGAGCGCAGAAATCGACTACTTCTATAAGTTGACCGACAACCTGTTCTTCCCCCGCTATGTAGCCCCTTCGTTGGGATATACCTACACCTATGTCAACTCGGGTGAGTTGGAGAACCAAGGTGTGGAACTGCAATTCAATGTGCATGCGGTAGATACGCGTAATGTGAAACTCGATATCCGTCTCAACGGCTCGCACTATGCCAACAAGGTAAAGAAA
The DNA here is from genome assembly GCA_963622435.1 of Bacteroides uniformis. Classification (GTDB taxonomy): domain Bacteria; phylum Bacteroidota; class Bacteroidia; order Bacteroidales; family Paludibacteraceae; genus Colicola. The sequence goes on from CAVFIY010000049.1 coordinate 1,429, forward strand.
TTGCCGGATTATATCGAGACGGAGACGGAGATGTTGATGAACGGGTCGCTGTCCGTAGGGCATGGCTTGTACGACTGGAACCTGCCGACCTACCTCGGTGTGGATGCAGAGACGGGTACTGCTGTTTACCGCGGCTACTACGATGCAGACCTCGGTTCATTCGGCTATACCAGTGCGGCTTCGCTGAAGGCGTATGGTCAAACGGGTAATAACTACATCTCGAATGTACACGAGTACCGCCTCAAATACCCGAATGCAAATATCCAAACCTGCGAAGCCAAAGGCTCGGACGCTGCGTATGCAGGTTCAGACTATGTAGGCAAGTCCGCAATTGCAGATTTCTCGGGCGGGTTCGGTATAGACCTCGAGGCGTATGGCGTTACACTGTCGGTTACTTGCTCATACGGCATCGGCGGCTACGGTTACGACGGTACTTACGCTTCGTTGATGAACTCCGATAAGATCGGTTCGAGCAACTGGCATGTGGATATGCGCAATGCATGGAACTCGCAGATGACCGACGAGCAGAAGCAGGCTATCGCAGCCCAAGGCGCAGCGGGTATTCCTCGTCTGTCGAACGGCGGCGACCTCTATGCGAATATGTCTTCCACTCGCTTCCTGACCTCGAACTCCTATCTCGCACTCAATAACATCCGTTTGGGCTACAACTTCCCCAAGAAATGGGTGGAGAAAATCAAGTTGAATATGCTCAACATCTATGTTACGGCAGACAACTTGGCAATCGCTTCGGCGCGCAAGGGTTACAACCCGATGGTAAGTTACACCGGTTCGTCCGACTCGTATCAATATACGCCTCTCTCGACGATTATGGGTGGTATCAAATTCCAATTCTAACAGATGTGTAACCGAAGAGAAGAAAGGAAAAAGACGATGAAAAAGATAAATAGTATATGGGTATTGGCGGGTGCATTGGCATTGAGTTCCTGCGCAAGCAGTTTCCTAGACCGTGAGCCTCACGGAAGCACCGTCACCCAAAAGCAATACGAGAAACTCGACAACACGCTCGAAGGCTCCATGCGGGGCATCTACAACCTGATGTACGACATGACGAGCAGCAACCACGATTGCTTCGGTAAGCGTGCCATCGATATGTACGGCGACTTGCTCTGCGGCGATATGGCACTGACGAGTTACAGTTACGGTTGGTTCTATACCGACGAGCGCGGTATGACCTACACTGCGCGTACAAGCACCGTGTGGTCGTACTACTACAAGATGCTCCACAACACGAACAGCGTTATCGCTACGGTAGCCTCGCAGAGCGAGGTGCTTACCAAAGTGGCGGAATACGGATTGCCGAACGCCTACTCCAAAGCCAACCTGCCGTGCGTGATAGACGCTACGACCAAGGATACGCTGTACACCTATACGGAGAACGAGACAAAAGAGGCTAGTTACTACGCCCAGGCACTGACTATGCGCGGGTTTGTATTGAGCCAACTGCTCCAACTCTATACCAATACCACTTCGCAATTGAGCGGAAACCTTGAGACACTCTGCTTCCCCGTCTACGACGAGAACAATATGGATAAGTCGCAACCGCTCTCGAAAATATCGGATGTATATACCAAGTTGGAGAGCGACCTGACACTCGCCATCAAGTATTTCGACGCATTCACGGAGAACTTGACCCGTGCCTCGAAACTGGAGGTGAATGCCGATGTGGCAAGCGGTATCTTGGCGTACTCGTACCTCAATAAGGGCTACCCGCAAGGCAACAAATACGGTGATGAATACCGCGAGACTTACGGCAATGCATTGGCGTATGCAGAGCGAGTAATCAACTCGGGAACATACTCTATTCTACCCAACAACGATGTATGGACAGACGGTTTCAACGATGTAAGCAGTTCGTGCTGGATGTGGGGACAGGATGTTACCACCGAAACCGCAGGCGGTCTGCGCTCCTTCTTCGGGCAAGTAGATGTACACTCCTATTCCTACGCTTGGGCAGGTGATACAAAGGCTATCGACGAGAACCTCTATAAGGAAATCGGAGAATATGATGCCCGCCGCCGCTGGTTCAGCGATGGGGCAGACGGCTACCAATCGAACTTTAAGTATGCCCCCGTGCGCAAGTTCTTCTCGGCAAAATGCCCGACATCGACGGCGCAAGATGACATCGACCGTGAGTGGTTATCAGACAATGTCTTTATGCGTATAGAGTCGATGTACCTCATCGCTGCCGAAGCAGAGTACCGCTTGGGTGATTACGACAAGGCGAAGTTCTATCTCACCGAGATTACAAGTCAGCGTATCGACACCACGGCTACAGCGGCAGAGGCGTATGCGGAATTCGAGAACGGGTTGAACCAATCGAACCTGCTGGCGGCTATCGAACTCAACTGGCGTGTCGAACTTTGGGGAGAGGGCTACGGACTGATGACCTTCCGACGTATCGCTCCCGAGACATCGGGCGACACCAAGCGTAAACGCGGTGCAAACCACGCTTCGGAAGCAGGCTCGGATATCGATCCGACAGCAGCGAAGTTCGTGTACCAAATACCGAGCAGCGAAACTTCGTACAATCCGAACTTGTCTAATGAATAATAAGAAAGAATACTAATTCACTTGTGATAAGTGGTAAACAATAACTAAAGAAAGGAATAAGGTTATGAAAAAGAATCTCTTTGGAGTACTTGGCGTACTCGCATTATCGGTTGCTTTGGTTGGCTGCGATAATGGAAACAAAAACAACGGAGGCAATGGCGACGGTGATGGCGACGGCAGCAACATCACGGGCTTGACGGTTACTCCTAATGAATTGACTTTCGCTGACGGCGATGGCACACAGCGTCTGTCGGTTACATTCACTCCGAGCGGCGCTACGGCTACCGTTACATGGACTTCCACCGATACGACCGTGGCTACAGTAAATGACAAGGGTGTTGTTACTCCTGTATATTACGGCGAGACCAAAATCGTGGCTACGGCAGGAAAATATAGCGATACTTGCTATGTAACAGTAAAATCATTCTTGGAGACGCTGGTTTTCAACAATGCTATTATCTGGAGCTTTGATACACTTGCTATCGATGGCGGTCAAGTCCACGAGATTGAGTCTTCGAAAGGTGAGACCTATAAGGCTTACCTGGCAAAGGGGCTTGTCCGAGTATTCGCTGAGGGATTGTATGTTAATAACAGCGGTTTTATCGACGGTGCGCAACAAGGTGCTATCTTGGAGTTCTACGCTCCTTTTTACTACGCAACCAGTTACTTGAATGGTGGCAAGGGTGCCTCATTCGTGTTAGGCAATTGGGCAGTTTCTGACCAATATGAAGAGAACTATTCGCATGTAGGTCTGCCGACTGTATTGGATAGTACGGCTTTCATCAGCAGTATGGAGTCGGTTGTATCGAAAATCAATTCGGGCGACGATACCTATGGTCCTGACATCCAGGCTGCCGGTGCTAGTTTCAGCAATGCAAAATTGAGCATCTGGGAATATTATACTGATGAGAGCGGCGAAGGCGGCTATTCGTACTCGTATGTACCCGACGCAGTCGTATTGGGCGGTGTATTCTCGTCGAGCGCAGGTTCGAAGACCTATGAATATATGTTGGCTCTTGACTACTCGCAATTCATCTACAAACCGCTGTCCGGTGGTTGGTTCGGTTGCAACATTACACTGAACGAAACAGAAGATGCTCTTCTCTGGGTAGATAAGTATATCCACTTCGACGATGAAATCACTTCCACTTATGGCACACTGCCTAGCGAAGAGGCTCCGAAACTCGTAGCAATGCCTGCACATGCAGTCTCGATAGACTTCCCCGAGGCATTTAAGGCACAGAACGACTTCGCAAACAGCCACAAGTTGATGAAGAAGTAATAGCCTTTCTCGAGCGGCGGCACATAGTGCAACCTATTTGCATTGCACGACCGCACCGCTCAAAAGACAAAATAACCGCAAGGGCGCACATGCTACAAACAGCAAGTGCGCCCTTGTTCATTTACCGACACTTTTTACTAAAAACTCGGAAAACGACACACTTTGGCGTAATAGTTGTACAATAGTTTCTATATATGGGACTTTTTTAGTAACTTTGCAGCGAAAATGGGAATCCTATATATCACCGACGCAGTGAACGCAGGCAATCTGTCTGTGCGGCTGACTTTTAATGACAAGACCTTCCGAGTGGTGAATATAGG
>CAVFIY010000049.1:5611-10412 GCA_963622435.1 Bacteroides uniformis
GTATAACAAGTATCTGAATGAACGGAAATTCCGCCAATTCAAATTAGAGGACGGGAATATCGTATGGGGGAAGAACCGGGATTTGATATTCCCTATAGAGCAACTACATCAAGGACGCATTGAACAATAAATGAACGCAATACGGAAATATATCCTCTTGGCAATAGGCGCATGCTTGGCAATAGGCTCGGCGTGGGCAGTGCCTGCTACGCCCCTGCCCGTGGTGCGCACAATGGCGGACGGTACGGAGCAGGAGGTATTGCTTTGGGGCGATGAGAATGCCAGTTATCTGACTACTTTGTCGGGGAGGCGCATAGAGGGAAGTTTTGTAGGAGATAGTTCGGCAATGGTGTGGGACGAAACACAGGGCGGCGCTGCACTGCAGCACGCTCCTCGAAACACTATGCGGGCGTACTATGTGCCTCATACGGGTACGGTGCGGATACCCGTCATCTTGGTGAACTTTACCGACCTGCAATTCACGCTCGAGAATGCGCGGGAGCAGTTCGACGCACTCTATAACACCACGGGCGGGAGCAACCCGAACGCCACAGGCTCGGTACACGGCTACTATGCCGCCTCGTCCGACAGCGCACTGAACTTGGTGTTCGATGTCTATGGCCCCTACGACCTAAGCCACGATATGGCATACTACGGGGGTAATACGAAGAACTCCCATTCGCAGCGAGGCGCACAGTTGGTGCAAGAGGCAGCGGCGTTGGCAAGCAACGCGGGAGTGGATTTCTCGCTCTATGATGCCGACAACGACGGCTATGTGGACAACCTCTCGATAGTGGTAGCGGGGTACAACGAGGCAGAAGGTGGTCCCGAAGACGCTATCTGGCCCTATTACAGTACACTCTCGTCGTCTTCTACCTACTCGGGCAAACGCCTAAAAGGCTACTTGATGATTTCGGAGTATCGCAGCAGTGGGGGCAAGATACAAGCAGGCATTGGCACCTACTGCCACGAGTTCGGGCATGCGCTGGGGTTACCCGACCTGTACGACACGAGCGAAAGCGACCGCTACACGGTAGGTGCTTGGACGGTGATGTGTTCGGGGTGCTACAACAACAATGGTTCTACTCCACCTACCTATACCGCCTTTGAGCGATTTATGATGGGGTGGCTTACACCCGAACAACTGACGAAACGCAGCAACTATGTGTTGGACCCGATAGAGAGTAGAAATCAAGCCTATCTGCTCGCCGCCTCGCCGCACAACCTGGAGGCGGAGTCGCCCGCCCCGTCGGAGTATTTCCTCATAGAGAACCGCCAGCAAGTAGGGTGGGACGCAGGGCGCAGTGCGTTAGTCAGCACAGGGCTGCTTGTGTCGCACATCACCTACTCGCAAGACAGTTGGGATTGGAATACATTCAACAACAGCACGCCGCTCGGCTACGCCATTGTGAGCGCTAACAGCCAATCGCCTACCGGTAGCACGGCGGCGGATGTATTCCCGGGTTCGGGGCATATCACACTCTGGCAGCCGACGCTGAACGACGGCACGATGCTCTCGGAGCAGACCATCAGCAATATCGTGCAATTGGCAGACGGTGCAATCTCGTTCCGTTACGGCATGCAGTCCGACTCGGGGCTGTTCTTTACGCCGCAGACCATCGAGACGATGGAAACCACCTACGACGGGCAACCGGTGCATTACGACACAGCGCGTGTCGCACTCAATATCAAAGCGGTGGACACCGACACGGTATCGCTCTATATCACGGGCGGTTCTTTCGAATTGAGTACCGACAGCGGGCGAACTTGGGTGGGCAGCCGCGAACGAAAAGAGATAGCCGTGGCAAAAGACAGCGTGTACGATATGTGGGTCTATGCACGCTACGCCCCCTCGCGGCAGAGTTGCATCACGCAGACAGCGTACTTGGTAGCCGAGAGCAGCGACGGGCAGTATGCCAACCAACTGCAACTGCAAGGCTCCGCTCCGCGTCCGATTTATATCACAACACCAGTTCTGACGGGTGCGGAAGCCGTATCTTCCTCTGCCTTTACACTGGTGTGGGAGCCGCAAGAGGATGCCGAATTCTACTATGTTACGCTCTATTCCGTTACGCCGAACGCCTCCACGGCGGTACAAGGCTTTGAGAACTTTACCTCCGAAGAGGCTATCGCAAGCGAGGGATGGAGTACGAACTTTGTCAGTACGACCCAAGTGGTGTCGGAGCATGATAAGGCACTCTATTTCACAGAGAGCGGGCAATGGGTGGAGAGTGAAGAATATGCCATTGCCCCCGAGAAGATACGCTTCTGGATATCGAACACCCTCTCGGCAGGCATATCGGGTACAGCGTATGGCACGCTGGTTGTGGAGGCACTGAATCCCCGCACGCTGCAATGGGACAGCATAGGGCAGCAGCGAGTAACGCAGACGGCAAAGAACTTGAGCAAAGAGTTTGAACCGGCGGCAGATAGCGGGTATGTACAATTCCGAGTGCGTTGCAGTGCGCTGCAAGGGGCAGGCGGCATTGCAATAGACAACTTTACAGCACACTTCGACTGCACGATTACTTATATCTATCGAGGTACGGAGAATGAATTCTACGGCACGACCGACCGTGCCATACTGACCGACCTCGAAGCCGAGACAACCTACTACGCTCGCGTGCAAGCCTACGAAGATAAGGGCTGCGAGGCACACTATTCGGCACTATCGACCGCACTGGAAGTAACCACTCTGCAGAAGACAACGGGAAGAGTGCAACTGACTATCGTGCGAAACGAAGACGGTACTTATACAACCAAACTGCCCGAACCCGCGAACGGGAAATCGACTCTCTATGTGTTCAATACGGTAGGGCAACTGATTACGAGCCAGTCAATACCCTACGGCACGAGCGTACTCACTATCTCGACCGACGATATGCAGACGAATAATATCTATCTCATCAAGATAATAGAGAACAAGATGACACGCAAAGCCGCCAGCGGCAGAATGTTATATTACTAATCGCAAAACTTTAAGCGTATGAAAAAGATACAGTTATGGGCTACACTGCTATTGATGTGGGGTGTGGCAATGCAAGCGAACGCACAATTGATGCCGGTGTACTACGACAACCCTGCGGATGCGTTGCGCTCTAGAGAGAGCATGACGGAAGAGATGAAAGCCTTCTTCGATGCCTACGACTATGCCATGGAGCAGGTGGCAGAAGGGCAGGATGCTTCACAGTACTTCGTGATCGAGACGGCAACTAGTGAGCCTGATTCTATTGCCCCGCTGCTTGAGAAAAAGGGCATTCGCTACGGGCAGAGCGCACCCTACAACAACAAGTGTCCGATGATTAACGGCGGTCGTGCCGTTACGGGCTGTGTGGCAACCGCTATGGCACAAGTGATGTACTACTACGAGTACCCGAAAGTGGGGACGGGCAAAGTTACCTACACGGGCGGTACTGGGGCAAAGACGATAGACTTGGCGAGTTACCCGTTCGATTGGAGCAATATGATAGGCGACTATGCACACACCAAATACACCACGGAGCAAGCCGACGCAGTGTCTACGCTGATGTTGGCGTGCGGCGCGGCACTGAACATGAACTACAGTGCAGACGGTAGCGGTAGTAACACATCGAAAGTGCCGAGCGTAATGAAGAATAACTTCGGGTACGACAGCAAAATAGCATGTGCCGATGCGTCCGGAAAAATGGATATTATAGAGGACGACTGGGTGTACACTATCCGTGAGGAACTGCAGAAAGGACACCCTATTATCTATGCCGGCGCACCTGCATCGGGAAGGTCCGGGCACTGCTTCGTGATAGACGGCTACAAGGTGAAAGACGGCGTGTATTACTACCATCTGAACTGGGGCTGGGACGGCGCATACAACGGTGACTACCTCATCATGGATTTGAAACCCAACGGTGAGTCGTACTCGGGAGCAAACTGCCAAATGGTGTATAATATCTTCCCCCCGAACTGGACTCCGATAGAGAATACCAAGGCAAACAGCATCACCACCAAGGCAAAGAAGATAGTCCGCGACGGACAAGTATTCATCGTTCGCGGCGACAAGACCTTCTCCATCCTCGGCACGGAGGTAGAGTAAACATTTCTTCCTCGGTATAGAGGTGTGGAGGTGAAGTAAATGTAAAGAATAGTGATTGCTAGTTCTCTCTACTGCAACTATGACACGGATTTATGACTCACTCTTTGCCGGCGAATTGGCGAAGATTACATTGGAACAGCGTAAGGAGGCAGAGTTGTCATACCAAGTGGCAGAGCGTATAGATGCGTTGCTCAAGGAAAAGGGTATGACTGAGCAAGAGTTAGCCGCTCGGCTCCATAGAAAGCCCTCTGTCGTAGCATCGTGGCTGACGGGGCGACATAATTTTACTACTCGCACCCTCTCGCAAATAGCGTGTGTATTGGGGCAAGATATAGTCGCTATTGCACATTAATCCTTTGCGAGTGTGTTAGAGAACGACAAGAAACATCTTGGTAGTCTCCTATGCATAATCTACCGCAAAAGTACCGACTAAAATACCACAAAAACGCCGATCAATTTGCCACAAAAACACCGATTGACTTGCATAAGTCATTTATTATTAGTACCTTTACAAGATAATAAATAAAAGGACTTTTGCCTTTCCACTGCAATGGGCGGAGAATATTCTCCCTCTACCAATGCAATTAGGTGCAGAATTCCCCAAATACAAGAAAAACGCCCCTTTTTGCACAGAAAATTTGTGTATGTGAAAACTTTATCGTACCTTTGCACCCGCTTTCCGAAAATAAGCACATACACAATGGTCGGTTGCCCGAGTGGTTAGGGACCGGT
>CAVFIY010000050.1:0-10308 GCA_963622435.1 Bacteroides uniformis
ACACATCCCCCACCCGCGGCGGTTTGGAACAAACCGTTTGACCGAGCGTTGCCAAACTCCCCTCCTTTGAAGGAGGAGACGGGGGAAGGTCTTACCATTCTCCCTTCTCCCTGCTATCAGCCTGCAGACTGCATCGGGTTGCTAACGGGTGATTATCGGGTGATTAACGGGTGATTAACGGGTGATTAACGGGTGATTAACGGGTTCGTGAGCAGACCCGAGTATAACCTCGCTTATACCTCGCCTATACTTCGCCGCAGCCAACCCCCGTTCCCGACCTATCATAACCCGATGTTTTTCAACCGTTTAGGATTCTTATCCGTCATGTTCGTCATTGTCGCACCGCCCGTTGCCTTTGCCTCTCCACAGAGATAGACGCAACAGTTATCCGCCTTCTGGCTCTTCCCCACCAGACGGAAACAGTTCTTGCAGTCCGAGTTCATAAACACGCTGTTCGTGATGCACACCTGCTTAATCCCTTTTTGGCGCAGCATCACTTGATCCGCACGGTCATTTACCTCGCTGAACACGCAGTGGTCCACCGCCAATGTACCTCCCGTCGTGGACTCGTCTGTGCCTAATCGGTTGTAGTCCAGCACCCATTGCGTGATGTTCTCAAATCGGCTGTGGTCAAACCGTACCACCTCTGCATTGTACCGACCCTTTTCCTCTTTCTCCTCTGCCAGCGCGAACCCGCGGTAGCAGTGGTGAACGAACGAGTTCTTTACCTCAATCGTATCGGCGAACGAGTTGACGGCAGCCTTGAATACCGCGCCGCCTTCCACATTGAATCCGCTTATCTCACAGCGGTTGAGCAGAAGCATATAGTGGGTTGCATCTTCTTTGTTGACGGCGAAGCAATACTTCGCAGGGTGTTCCGCATAGCGGTCGCCCTCCATTCTTACGCCCTCTATCGCCACGCGCGCCTTGCCTCCCAGGTCGAACATCTTCACCGTATTCGCCTCGCTGTTTATGGTGATACAGGGCGTAGCCCCCTCGGCGGCACGGATGACGAGTGATTGGTGCAGCACGATCGGTTTGGTCTGCTTGTGTTCGCCGTCCGCCAGGATAAGCGTATCGCCGTCCTGTGCTTTCTTCGCCGTCTTGCGCAGATTGTCTTCTCCCGCCTCTATGCGCCAAGTCTTGGGCGCACGCACCGCTGTTTTCTGCCCCTCCTCGCTTGGTTTATACCACCGTGGACCACAGTTCTCAGCCGTTGCCAATACCTGTCCCTCGGCAGGCACGAACCCGTACCCATCCGCCTCGGGCAGATACAGATCGTTCCAAAATACGCTATGCAGTCGTTTGTCCGTCCCCGTCTGCGCATCCACTACGATATTGTCTTCCAACCGAATATCGTAGTCCGTATCGTGCGCCCGGACCACCGCCTCCGCCATCGGGCAGAAAACGATGTTCTTTCGTATCACAGTGTTGAGCGGCTTCTCGTCTCGATCTCTACTTCCCTTGCCGTTGCAGAACTCCATAGGCGATTGGCACGATACCCATGTGTTCCTTTCCACCAACACATTCTGCACCCGCTCGTAGCCGTTCGGTGCGGAGTTGGGAATACCGTTCATGATACACAGTGCGGCACGGAAATCCTCGCCGCCCAACTTATAGAACAGATTGTTATACACTTTGTGGTCTGCATTGATGATACGCACCCCGCCCGTATGGCGTTTGTTGTTCCCGATGAACACATTGTCGTACACCTCATTGCGGTCGCCGTGGCGCAGCACCAATGCCCCCTCACACTCGTAGAAAGTGTTCCTGCGCAGGACATTCTCGCACGACTTTACGGAGATAATCTCCACCTCTCCCGAGCAGTGTTCGAAGTAGTTATCCTCCACTATCGTCTGCGAATTGTTCTTGCAGACATGGCTTGTGCCGATGCGAATGGTCTCGCCCCCGTTGCGTCCCAGCGGCAGACGATAGGCGAAATAGTTATGGTGAATACGGTGATGATTCTCCGTGCTTGCCGAGTCGTTCGGCCATACGATAAAGGTCGTCCCTTGGTTGGTCTTGCCGCCGAAGTGGCAGTATGCCACCTCGTTGTCCTTGCCCCATAGGGAGAGCCAAGTGGTCTGGTAGTTCTTGTCCGCGGGGTTGTAATCGCGCACCACGCATTCCCGCACTGTCGAGTGATTGGCATACTGCGTCGAGGAAGTGCGGAAGTCTATCACTGTCTTCTCTGCGCTGCCGTTGCGGAACACCAACCCCTCGACTAGCACATACTCGCCCGAGAAGCGGATACACGAACCGCCCTCCAAGAAAGTCCGCCCTTTCTCTTCCACGGTAATCGTTATCGGCGCATCCTTTGTCCCTTGCGCATTCTTTACGAGCAGCGCTGCGTCCCGCCAAACACCGCTTGCCAGTACCACGCTGTCCCCCGCCTGCAGGCGTTTGGCGGCTTGGTTAAACGCTTCCGCATTCGTTACACGGTAGGTCGTCGCGCCCGCAGACAGGCAAGACGCCACTACCAAGGCTATTGTTAAAATCTTTCTCATCGTTATTTCTCCCATAATATATCACAGGTTACTTCGTAGGTCTTCCCCGTCTCTTCGCTCGTGCGCACGCCCTGTATCTTTATCAGACCGTTCTTTCCCGTGCGGAAGTTGTGCGCCCAACAATACGGGTATGTATCCACCGACAGGTTCTTCCCCGTCGCGTCCGACAAATAGACTTTCGGCGCTTTGGCGGCAGGCAACGATATGCCCTCGAAGAACGCATCGTCCAACATCACGATCGTGCCTGCTTCGTACGCATCTATCACCGCCTTTTCCGCCGCCGTCTCGGGGTTGAGAATACGGAACTTCGTCTCCGTCTTGAAGAAATCTGCCCATGCCGTTGCGTCCGACACGATAGACACCCCGTCGCACTTGAAGTTCTTCAGCGTGTTGGTCGCATTGCTCGGGCTGTAGAGTTGCGCATATCCCGTATTGTCATAGAGCAGGAAATCGATGGCCAACATCTGCCCTTGCGCCTCACAAGTAGAAAGCACCGCCCCCGTCTCGCCGACAAAGAAAGGCATGTCTGCGCCGCCGTTGGTCGAACGCCCGGACAGTACCACGCCTTTGAAAGTCCGATAGCGCGGCTCGTTGGGGTCAGAGATAATAGTGAAATCGGGGCATATCACCATGGTTTTCGTCCCGTAGTACCACCCCACCAGGTCGGCAGTCTGCTCCCCGTCGTAGTAGTCCGAGGGCAAATCCAGTTGCAGTGCCTCATCGTTCTTGCTCACTATCTGCAGCCGCTGCTCGCCTGCCTTGACGGAGTCAAAGAGGCTGAGCAACTCGCCCGTAATGGTGATGGGCGTGTATTTGGTCAATGCCGTCGGGCAGGCGGTAATCTTGGGTGACTGCTTCATCACCACAAAAGTCTCTCCTTGCGGACCCGCATACTGTACGCCCGTCGCATCGAAATACGCCAAGCGAATGGCGACGGGTTTCTCATCGTCCCGAAACGGCACTTCGAAGGTCAGTTCCGACTTCCGCTTCGCAACGATGCCCGCCTCCATATCGCCCAGCAGCACTTTTTCCACTATATGCAGGTTCTCCCCATCCAGCACCACTTGTTCATTCACCGTACCCTCAGTAGGCCAGGTCTGCACCGTCGGCACGGCATACCGTACCTCGAAAGCCGTCTTCGCCGTATCCGCTCCCGCACTGTTCTGTACTACCAGCCGCCCCGATTTCGCGCTTGCGCTGATTTCCACCACCAGTTCTTCCCCCGAAATCCGATAGCGCAGCGGCAAGAGTACATCGCCCAACCATACGGAATCCACCTCATTCAGGTGCTTTCCCGCTATGGTTACTTCCGTACCTGCCTCTCCCTCTACGGGCGCAAAGGACAGCACTTCGGGAACTGCCACGGCAGCATGTTCCACCGACAATTTCTCTCGGCAACCGGTCAACAGGCACAGTGCCGCCAAACATACCATAGTGCGTTTCATATCAGTAGCCTACATTTTGGGTTAGATTAGGATTTACATCGCGTTCTTTCTGCGGGATAGGCAGCAGCAACTGCTCCTGCGTGAGCGTTATCACATGCAGGTTCGCGTAGAACTCGTCGTAGTCGCTGCCCGCCGCACTCCAATGCGCATTCATCACTTCTATGGCACGCCCCGTGCGTATCAGGTCGAACCAACGCTGATTCTCAAAGGCGAACTCCAACCGCCGCTCTTTCTCTATCGCCATACGCATCGCCTGTTTATTGGGGACATCCGTAGCGGTCAGGTCTTTCAGCCCCGCACGGTTGCGCGTCTTGTTGATATACGGCAACGCCGCATCCGCACCCTTCAACTCATTCTCCACTTCGGCGTAGAGCAGCAGTATATCCGCAAAGCGCAATACGAGCCAATCCTTGTCGCCGTCGTTCTTCAACACCACGGGCGAAGTGAACTTGCATACATAGGCAGCACCTTTCCCCGAAACGATCGTACCGTCCTCTTTGGTGTAGTAGGTACGCAGACACACATCCCGCCGTAAGTCTTCCGTCGAGAAAGCCGACACCATATCTATCGTCGGATAGTTGAACCCCTTGCCGTTGCCGTTCACTACCGCCGCACCGCTATTGTTCGGGGCAAAGTAGTTGCCAAAGGGCGAACCCAATCCCAATCCGCCGCCCGTATAGCGCACGGCAAACAGTATCTCGGCGTTCATCTCGTTGTCTATGGCAAACACCCGCTCGTAACTGTCCTGCAGTGCCGCGCCGCTGTGGTCTTTCACATCCTCCAGCAGTGCCTCCGTCGTTGCGTCATACAGCCCCAGTGTAATACGCATCTTCGCCAACATCCCTTTCGCAGCCCATGCCGTTACACGCCCCGCCATCTCGGGTTCGTACGCCTCGGGCAGCAGCGTTGCCGCCGCTGTAAAGTCCCCTTCTATCTGCTCATACACTTTCTCCACCGACGACCTGCCGTATTGCAGTGCCTCGTCTGCCGATATGCGCTCCGTTACCAGCACCACAGGCCCGAACAAGCGCACAAGGTTGAAGTAATGATACCCGCGAATGAAGCGTACCTCGCCCTCATACTGTTTGCGCATCGTCGTGTCCGTCACCACATCCAAATGCTCCAACACCGTATTGCAACGGGCTATATTGTGGTAGTTCGCCAACCAATACTTGTAGATATTGTCATCCGTCGTCTCTATCGTCGAGAGGTCGTAGTGGATAATGGTGGCATTCTCCGTGGTATTGGTCGTGTAGGTGTAGTAGCGCGTATTGTCCGAGCGCGTTTCCGTAAAGCGCCACTCGTATTCCAGCGGTGCTTGCATGCCGTTGTAGCACGCCACCACTGCCGCTTCGATATGCTCTTGCGTCTTGTAGAAACTGCCCTCTCCTATCTCGCTGATAGGCTGACGATTGAGGCAACCGGTCAATAGTATAAGACCTATGAATAGTAAATTCGTGCGTTTCATCGTGTCCGTTAGAAATTAAGTTCCACACCAAAGGAGAAAGTACGCTGTATCGGAAAACCGCCGCGTTGGTAGCCCGCAATCAGGGGCGAACTGTATGTGCCGCTTGTCTGGCGGGCTTCGGGGTTGATACCGCGGTATGCTTTGTTCCAGATATACAGCAGGTTCTGCCCGCTCACATACAAGTGCAACGACTGCAAATGCACTTTGCGCAGTTGCTTCTTGTTGAAGGTATAGCCTACCGTTAAGTCCTTGATAGCCGCATACGACGCATCTTGTATTACATAGTCGGTCAGTTCCCACCCGATACCGTACGCCGAGTAGGTAGGCGTCTTCCCGTCCCCGGGATGCTCTTCGGAGATGAAGCGGTTCGTCGTGTAGGCACGATTGTACTTCTTCGTCTCGTTGTAATACCCGTCTCCGTCTATCACTTTCACGCCCGCCACGCCTTGCAGCACGAGGGTTATATCCACGCCGTAGAACAAGAATGTGTTCGTCATACCCCAGTTCAGTACGGGGAACGGACTGCCCAGTGTCGTTCGGTCGTATGCATCTATCTTGCCGTCGTGGTTCGTATCCACCACTTTCAGCGTGCCGGGGACAGGGGTCTTGCCCACCAGGAACACCTCGCTCGCATTATGCCCGTTGCAGAAGTCGTCAATCTCTTGTTGCGAAGTCCATACTCCGTCGGTCTTGTAGCCGTAGTACTGAATACTCGGTCCTCCGACAATGGCGGCATACACCTCCTGTCGCTCTCCGTAACTGAGCATACGCTCCTCGCCTCCTAACTCCAACAGGCGGTTGTCATTGTGCGCCAGGTTCAACGAGGTCTGCCAAGTAAAGTTCTTGCGCTTGATGTTGTAGGTGTTTATCTCCACTTCCACACCCGTATTGCGCACCCGTCCGATATTGTTCCAGTAGTTACTGTAGCCCGTTATCCCCATGGCAGACTGCTTGAAGAGCAACGACCGCGTAATGGAGTAGTACCAATCTACAGTAAGGTTCACACGGCTTTTCGCCGCCGAGAAATCGAGACCGACATCATACTCGTTGGTCTGCTCCCAACTGATAGACTTGTTTCCCAACGTGGAGGAGGTATTGGCAAGTCCCGAACTTACCGTGCCGTTCGTACCGAACGAATAGTTGGCAGACGAAATCTTGTCATACGCCGCATAGTTCTCTATGTCGTTGTTGCCGCTGATACCCCACGAGCCGCGTATCTTCAATTGGTTCAGCCACTCCTGCTCTTTGAGCCACGGCTCTTCGCTCATACGCCATCCCACACTCACCGAGGGGAACACGCCCCACTGATTCTTGGGACCAAACTTCGAACTGCCGTCCGTACGCACGGCAACCGAGGCAAGATAACGCCCGTCGTAGTCGTAGTTCACACGCCCCAGCACCGACAGCATCAAGTCATTCTCCGCCGTCGTATAGGTGCGCAGCGTGCCGTCCGAGTCGTAGCGGGTAATATCGGTTGCCGCATTGATGGTCGGCACCATATCCGTAGGGAATCCCGTTCCCTTGATACCCGCATAGTGGTAGGTATTGTAGTCGCAAGTGAAACCGACCATCGCCCCGAAGCCGTGCTTTCCCCACGAGGCGGTGTAGTTCAAGGTGTTCTCCGTCAGCACATTCATTGCCAGACGGTTGGTATAGAGTGCATAGTTGGGGTCGCCGTCCGCTTTGGCGTCCTTGTTGTGGTACACCCGATAGTCCCGATACTGCACATAGAAACCGTTGCTTGTGCGGAAGGTCAGCCCTTTGCATATATCCACCGTCAGCACCGCATTGCCCGTCATGCGCAAATCACGCGTGTTGCGGCTCTCGTTCTCCATTATAGACGCGGGATTGTTGTTGGCGGTATTCCAAGGCGAGGCATTCTCTATCGTCGTGCCGTCGGGCAGCACATAATCCAATCCGTTGAAATGCCTGCCGTGCGCCCACGAGCCTACAGGTTGCCCCGTCAGTTTGGAGGTCAATTCCGTATGCCGTACGGGCAACCACGAGGGCGTACGGTAGTAGTCGATAAAGTTCGTGGCAGGTGCTTCTTTCGCCGTAAACGACGGCGAAAGGTTTACATTCAGTTTCACCCGCTCGCTCAACTGTGCGTCCAACTTCGCACGGAGATTAAACTTGTCATATTGGGAATGTACCATAATACCCTCGTCGCGAGTGTAGTTCCCGCTCACATAGTACTTTATATCCTTCTTGCCGCCCGAGACAGCCAATTGCGCGCTGGTGATGTTGGCGACTTGGCGCAGTCCCTCCCGCTGCCAATCCGTATTATCCCCTATGGCGAGCCACGCTTTCTCGTTGTTGTTCGGGCCCGCTCCGCCCAATTCCAACTCACGATTCAGCATATTGACATATTCGGTCGAACTCATGATGTCGTGCAGCGAATACGCCTGCTTGAAGCCCGTATAGGCTTTTACGGTGTACTTGGGCTTGCTCATACTCCCGCTCTTGGTGGTAATCAGTATTACGCCGTTCGCACCACGGCTTCCGTAGATAGCAGCCGACGCGGCATCCTTCAGTACCTCGATAGACTCCACATCGTTCATATCCACATAACTCAACCCGTCTTCCGTGGGGTATCCGTCTATGACTACCAGCGGTGCATTGTTCGCACTCAACGACCCCATGCCGCGCACACGGATTTGAGGCGCTGCACCCGCTTCGCTCGAGGTATTATTGATCTGTACGCCGGCTATCTTGCCCTGCAGTGCCTGGTCGATACGCGAGTACGCCATATTGCTCACTTCCTCGTCGGCAAACTTACTGACTGACCCCGTCAAGTGGCTTTTCTTCTGTACGCCGTAGCCCACTACCACCACTTCGTCCAGGTCTTGGACTACTTCTTTCAGTCGCACCGTTATCTCACGCTGCGTGCCTACGGCTATTTCTTGGGTCTGATAGCCTATATAACTGCATACCAATACCGACTTCGTGTCGGGAACATCCAGTTTGAATTCGCCCGCCAAGTCCGATATTGTCCCCGTCCCCGTGCCTTTTACCACGATGCTTACGCCCAATAGCGGTTCACCGGCGGTATCGGTTATCCGTCCCCATACGGATACATCTGCCATCGACGCCATACTCATAAGCAGTGCCGACAGAATGATTATTGCTCTCTTTTTCATTGTATATGGATATAAGGAATTTTCCGTTCTCTATGCGCTTACGCACCCCGTGGCGATAAGCCCCGCATTGTAGGATTGCCGTCAGCGTATCCGCCCCGCAACCCGTGTTCTCCCAAGTGGCGATAGGGCTGCACGCAGGGCGTTCCATTCGCTCCTCTACTCTGACCTCCGCCGCTGTCGGCGACAAGTTCTTGTATTTGCCTCGCTGATTGGCGACATTGCCGCACAGCGTCATATCTAAACCGACCGTATCGGGGATGTAGAACAAGTAATTACCGCTGTGGAGGGTATCAGCATATAGTATATTCTCCGTAATGCGCAAGTCGGCGGGGGCTACGGTGCAGGAAGAGGAGGAGTTGTAGTTCACGCAGAATGCCTGCTTGCAGTTGATGAAGGTGTTACCATAGACCGTAGCATTCTTCACGGGATAGTATTCATACAGTGCGCTGTTTTCTTTCCCTCGGACAACACAGAGTGCCGCGCGGTAGTTCGTTCCCGTTAGACCGCACAAGGTGTTATATCGGACAATGTGGTCTTCGCCTATTATGCGTACGCCGCCCGTCTTGGCAATATCGTTGCCGATGAAGCAGTTGTATTCCACCCTGCAGGCGTTGCCGTGTCGCAATGTCAAAGTGCCTTTGCACTCCAGGAAAGTATTGGCGCAATAGACATTCCCGCACGACTTATTGGAGATAATCTCTATCTCCCCGTCGCAGTGAGCGAAATAGTTACTGTCTATGCGGCAGTTCGCCACGGTCATACTTGTATTGGAGTCGCCTATGCGGATTATCTCCTGCCCGTTCAACTCGCTGCCGCTCTCGTCCAAGTTAGGCGTTCGGTCGGTGAAGCGGCAGTGGTCAATGCGATGGCGTGCCTCCGTGCCGTCCGTCAGCCAGACCACTAGCAGCGTACCGCTATTGCTTTTGTTCGAGAAAGCGGAATGGTCCACACGATTGTCCTGCCCGTACAGGCTCACCCACTTCGTGTCTTGTGTAGCGTCCTGCACATTGTAACTGCATATCTCCGTCCGCGTCAGTCGGCAGTGGCTGCTGCTTTTCGAGAATGTGACAATAGCACTCTTCCCCGTATAAGTTCCCGTAAAGAGCAGCCCCCTACATTCCAAGTACCTGCCGTCCAGGGTGACGGAGCTGCTGCCCGTCAGAGTAACGCCGCCCGTTGTCGGTGCAGTCAGCACGATAGGTTGTTCGGCAGTCCCCGCCCCTCGGAGGATAATCTTTTGGTCTTGCCACGGAGAACCGACCATCTGCAGCGTATCGCCCGCCTGCCATGTGCCGTTGTTGATACTTGCGGCATTGTTCACCTGCACTATGCGGGCATAGGCAATGCTCGGAAGCATTGTCAATGCCACCCATAGTATGCGACGAATATATACCAATTTCTCGGGAAATTAGAGTTCTTGTCCCAGTAGGTTGTATTTCTTATCTCCGCGATAGATAACCACCTGCCCGTCCTCTATAGTCTTTACTGCCTTCACGGCGAGAGTTTCTTCTTCCAAGGCGGTGGGAGTAGCAGTGATTAAGTCCGTCCACTCCGTGGCGATACGCACACCACCTACCGTATTGTAAGTTTTCGTTTTTCCCGTAGAGTAGAAGCAGAGATAGTTGAATGACCTCTTTGCCCCCCCCTTACTTCCATCTTGCGCCCATGCCGTTTCGGGTTCCGTGCCACCGAGAACGGGGTCTATATACAGCGATGCCACCGTATCGGTCTCGCTCATGGTGTATTTG
>CAVFIY010000051.1:0-10302 GCA_963622435.1 Bacteroides uniformis
TAGGTATGCACCAATTCAAAGACAAAGGAGACGGCATGGAGGTGCGGCTCGGGGTCTTTCTACCGAAGGCAGCGCCTCGGGAAATAGCAGAAGGACACAAGTGGCACCTGATGATCGAATTCAACAACTGCTTGCACTTCGCCGCTGAACAACGAGTGGGTGTCGTACAGAGGTGGGGTCTCCGACAAGTCCTTCGGCGGCAAGCCAAAGCGTAGGTTCTTTTCAAAAGCCGAACTCCATTACAAAGAATACCCTACCCTATTACGACAACGCGCCCCCTTGCTCGGAAGAGTAAGAGGGCGTGGCGTATTGTGTCTATCCCTTGGCTGTAGACTATTTGTCCTGCGCCAAAGGGAGCGTATTTGTTATCCGGTTACTCGGTCTTGATGTCGGTGTTCACATTCTTGCTGCCGCGCAGGGCATAGTAGAGGATGTAGGCTGCGCAGACAAGGACGATAACATAACTCATCTGGAAGTTACCGAAGATGTCCACCAGGCGTCCCTGCAAGGGGATAAGCAAGCCTGCACCGCAGACCATTGTCATGAAAGCACCCGAAGCGACAGAGGTGTAACGACCCAGACCCTCGACTGCCATATTGAAGATACCGCCCCACATGACGCTCGTACACAGCCCGACCAATACCAACGGTACGATACCGACAGGCACGGCTGCCGTGATGAGTTCCGTTTTCTCCCATTCGATACCAAAGAAGGTAACCGATACACTCTGCGGCAAGAACATACCCAACAGCACAAACACCAGTGCCGCACACGCAGCCACCGATACCTGCACACGGCTCGATACTTTGCCGCCTATCAGTCCGCCTATCAGTCGCCCGATGAGCATTAAGAACCAATAGAGTGCGACAATACCGCCTGCGATGTCCGGGTCTATACCCAAGCCGGGGATAGATGCCGTCGGCAGCGTAGTGAGGTATTGCAGCAAGTAGGTCGGTACGCCGACTTCAATACCCATATAGAGGAAAATAGCGAGAATACCCAGACGGAAGTGGCGGAACGAGAAAGCGGTGTAGCCCTGCCCCTTGGTACCGTCTGCGATAGCGTGCTGCTCTGCCTCCAACATCGGCTCGGGGATACGCACTGCCAACAGAACGATGAATGCGAAAGCGAACACACCGAGGGCGCACATCAGTGCGGGCGTAGCATCCGAAATCTGTGCATGTGCCGTATCGGCGATGAGGTGCCCCATGATGATTGTTACCAACACTGCACCGAGCGAGTTACATACGCCGCCGAACTGCACCAATTGATTACCTTTCTTGCCGCCCCCGCCGAGGGTGTTGAGCATGGGGTTCACCACGGTATTGAGCATACACATACAGAAGCCTGCAACGAATGCGCCGGCGAGGTAGAGCCAGAAACTCTGCACAGCGTCAAGTCCCGAGAGGTACTGCAGCAGCACACCGACAAAGCCCGTCAGCACGGCGATGATAGCGGTCTTACGATAGCCTAATTTCTTAAGCAGCAGACCGGCGGGAACGCCCATCACGGCATAAGCAATAAAGTTCGCCGCGTTGCCCAATTGCGATGCGAAATTGGAGATTGCGAAGTGGTTCTTCACGATGACTGCCATCGGGTTGCAGAGGTTGGTCACAAAGGCAATCATAAAGAACAGCATGTACATCACTACGATAGGTAGGACGGTACGATTTTTTTGTTTTGTCATAGTATTATTTGTTTAGTTTGAAGATTAGTCGGTTGTGTCAACTGCGCTTGCTATACGCCTTTCGCACAAGGCGCAAGGGGGCAAAGCACAGCGCATATAGTAGAGATTACCGCCCTGCATACGGGAGTGTTCCCCCTATATATTATAAGGTGTCGCCCCGTTAGCGCAATGCCTCTCCGAGGAAAGAGAGTATGCGGCGGTGCAGGTGGTAGTAGTGGTTATTCTTCTTCTTCAAGAAGTGGTTGTCATCGGGGTAGATTTGTTCCTCGAAGGACTTATTGGCATCGATGAGCGACTCGGTGTAGAGCAGGGTGTTCTGCGCGTGCACATTGTCGTCCGCCAAACCGTGCACTATCAGCAGGCGGGCGTTCAGTCGGTCGCCCTTATCGGTCAGGCAACTGCTCTTATATCCCCCCTCGTTCACTTGCGGGCGGCGCATATAGCGTTCGGTGTATGCCGAATCGTAGAGCCGCCAATCTGTGACGGGCGCAATCGCCACGCCGCAGGCGTACGGGCAGTCGGTCTGCGAGAGAGTGGTGAGTGTTTGGAAGCCGCCGTAACTCCACCCCACAAGAGCAATCTTATCCGCCGCTACATACGGCAGCGACTGCAAATAGTGTGCCGTGCTGACCAAATCTTGCGCCTCAACATAGCCTAATTGCATATAGGATGCCTGTCGGAACGCCCGCCCGCGGCAGTCCGTACCGCGTGTATCGACGCAGAGAACGACATAGCCTTCGGCGGCGAGGTAGTGGTATTGCCAACGCTTATACCATTGATTTAGAACGCGTTGGCTCTGCGGCCCTGAATACTGTATGACCACAGCGGGGTATTTCTTTGCGGCATCGAAGCCCTGCGGGAGGAGCATAAAAGCGCAGAGGCTGTCCCCACGCTCAGTCGGCACACGGAGGTACTGTTTCTCGGGCAGCGAGAGGGCGTTCCACGCTGTTTCAATCGCCGCATTGTCTTTCACAACACAGACTTTCTTCTTCGTGCCGTCCTTGGCGAGAGTGTAGAGCGTATAGGTATTCGCCTGTGTATCAGACGAGTAGTTGTCTATCATTTGCTTATAGTCCGCCGAGAACGAGAGGCTGTGCGTTCCCTCGCCGTCAGTCAGCCGCACGGGCTGCAGGTTGCGCAGCGACACCCGATAGCCATCGCGGGAGGCAGGCGTGGTAGCGGCTTGATAATAAAGCGTTTGCGTCTTCTCGTCGAACCCGTAAATCGCCGTCAGGTCGATGCCATTCGGCGTGAGTTGCTTCTGCCGAATGCCCTGTGCCGAATAGAGGTACGCCGAACGCCAGCCGTTCTGCTCGCTGAGGACAATCATGCGGTTGTCCGAGAGCCATTGCCACTCGTCGAACAGTTCGCAGTCCACAAAACCGTTCTTGTTCTCCTCTTTGTAGAGCGTGTGTGCCACGGTGGACTTGGGATTGCACTGCAAGACCTCCATACGGGTCTGGTCGCGGTTGAGTTTCAGCACCAAGAGGTCTGCCGCTGTGGCGTTCTTCCCCTCCCCGACGGGCGACATCCACCGCAGGCGGGGGAGGTATATATCCTCGTCCGCCGAGTGGGTCTGCATAGTGCGGATGGTTTTGGTCTGGATATCATAGACACAGACCGACACGCAGGCGTTGGGTTCACCCGCCTTGGGGTAACGCAGCGACTCGGTGGTGGGGTAAGTCTTGCCAAGGAAATTCTGCCACTCGTAGGTCGGCACAGGGGTCTCGTCGAAGCGCACAAACGCCAATTGTTTGGAGTCGGGCGAGAAAGCGAAGAGTGCCGTTGTGCCGAACTCTTCCTCGTAAAGCCAATCGGTTAAGCCGTTGAGTATCTCGGGATTAGCATCGGTTGTTACAGCGATTTCCGTGCCGAAATCCAACTTGTGCAGATAGAGGTTGTTATCCCGCACGAAGGCAATATATCGCCCGTTTGGAGAGAGAACCGCGTCGCGCACTAGGGTATCGCAGAGATGTTTGCGGGTGTTCTTTTGGGTATCGATGATATAATAATCCGCTGCAAACGAGTGGCGGAAAAGGGTCTGTTTGTTCTCGTACTCCAAGCGGAAACGCCCCTCGTCTGCGACACCTAAAACACTATCAATCTGCTCGGTAGAGAGGAGGTCTGCATTATATTTGCGATCCAAGAGGTCGGTGGCAAGGTCGGCACGCAGCCCAAGGGGCAACAGCAGTGCCGCCAGAAGAAAAATATATTTCCCGATATGTTTCATAGTTTGCATTTTTTGTGTGCGATTTATGTTCGATATGTCTTATTCGTTGTTTTATACTCTATAGTTTCTTCGGAGGTGATTCGGAGGTGATTCGAAGGTGATTCGAAGGTGGTTCGAAAAAGGTTGCTACTGAGTGGCTTCTTCCTAGCGACTTCCTGGCGAGTAATTAAGAATTAAGAATTACGAATTATCCATTGTCTAACCACAGGGTAACATCAGGGTAAGAACAGGGAAGTGTTCAGGTAATATGCGTAGTATGGTCAACCGGTTTGTCCCAAACCGTCGCGGGTGAGGACACCCACGCCCCCAAGTGGCGGACTAGTTGAATCTAGTTTATCTAGTTGAATCTAGTTAGGCGTGGTGGACTTGACACCGTATGGTCAACCGGTTTGTTCCAAACCGCCGCGGGTGGGGACACCCACGCCCCCAGGCTGCTAGATGTGCTAATCCTCTCATGTGCTAATCCTACTTCATTTTATCGCAACAGTAATCTATTTGTAATCGCGAATTGGGCAGTTACTCCAAACTTTTGGCAAAGGTACGAAAAAACTCTTATTTATCCAAATAGAGTGTCTTTTTTCCGTGCGATATGCGGAGGCGGTATAGCCCGATGCGCACCTCTTGCGGGGCGGTTTCGGGGACAGACACCTGCTCTATCGACACCCGCCGTGGGTTGGTGGAATACTGCACCAAGCCCTCCGGTACATACGCCTCGTAGAGCAGTGCTTGGCACGCTAATGTACTCTCTGTCATGTTCTTAAGCACTTTGCCATAGCAGTATCCGCCGTAGTCGTCGAGCGCTACATCCAGCCACAGCAAGTGTACGCTCCCCTCTTTATCGCCCGACAGGAAGAACGCCACCGTGGAGTCGGGGCAGACCCGATAGCGCCAATGGGTAGGCGTGTCTTGCAGTTGTTTACTCTTGTACCCCACCCAAGTCGCCGTGGCATAATGCTGTATGGTCGCCGTACTATCCGACAGGAAATCAATATAGTACATCATCCGCTCCGCTATATCAAACCGCCGCTCATAATGCACACTGTCTGCGCATTTGGTGAGCGCAACCTCCTCCATAGATATGCCATTATTCTCCACTGCACCCGCATACACCGCGTCGAGTACGGGGAACGCAATCGCATATATACCCGACTGACAATCTGTGCGTTGCAGGAGGCTCGGCTCGTCGTGCATATCGTCCGTATAGAGCGCATAGAGGTCGGTATCGTAGGTCGGGCGATAGGTGGTGCCCTGCGCATAGAAAGTCGGCTTGTGCGTGGTCGTCCCTACCGCCTGCTCCGCCCAACCGAGGAATTTCCACCCCTCCAAATCCGCCCGAGAGGGCAGCACTACCCCACTCCCGACTGCCGTCTCGGTCAGCGTGGTACGCCCGCCGTCCTCCTCGTGGAGCGTCAGCGTATATGCCCGCGCCGCCGTTTTGTGATAGACCAGGACATACTCCTCAATATAAAGTGAATTTTGCGAACTTTGTATTGCAATTTCAATTTTTCCCGTTTTTGTGGCAATCGGCGAACTGAAAGTATGCACAATATCCACATATTCAGCCGAATACGCACCGTACCATTGGTCAAATCCGCTGTCGGGTATCGTCCACACGCTTGCACCGTCCACCGTCATCTCAAGACTGCCTGCACCCGCCGATTTATTGGACTTCATCGAGAGGCGAACGGACTCTATTTCCACATTCTGCCACCCCGTCAGCGTAAGGGTCGCCGCAGTGCCGCTCGTAAGGCGTTTTCCGCTGCCCGTGCTACTAAAAACGGCAGTTGCCGCCTCCGGAATCACCCCGCTCACAGACACCGATTTGGACGACTCGACTGCGAAAGTAGCCACCAATGCCAACAGACCAAACATAGACATATTCAAGAGTTCTTTTCCTAAATTCTCCACAAAAATACCGCTTTTTTTCCACATAGACAATTCTTTGCGAAATGTAATCTCGATTTTTGTATTTCAAATAAAAAATGTACCTTTGTGCGCTTTTTGTGCGGAGTAGTGCCGTTTGGGTGCAAAAAACGCTTTTGCAGCGTGCCGTTGCCCCCTCTGACACGATTAAAATGTATTAGTCTGTCCCGCAAAATTCAAGAAAATTCCAAGGCAACCTCAAGCCAACCCTAAGCCGGGGCTAAGCCAGCCCTACAAACATTAAAAGTAATAATAAACATATAAATTATGCAACAAATCAAACTGAAGCGTGGTTTGGACATTCCGTTTGAGGGAAAAGCAGCCGAGACTTTTGGTAGTGTTTCGCGCCCTGCTGTCTTTCATGTAGTGCCCGACCATTTCGCCGGTATCAAGCCCAGATTGGTGGTAAAAGAAGGCGACAGCGTGAAGGCGGGAAGCCCCCTGTTCTGCGACAAGGCGAACGAGCAGATGCTCTTCACCTCGCCCGTCAGCGGCAAGGTAACAGCCATTGTGCGCGGCGAGCGTCGCAAGATAATGTCCATCGACATTGAGGCGGACACCACTATCGAGTATCAAACATTCGATACCAAACAAGATGCCAAGTCGCTACTGCTCCAATCGGGTCTTTGGCCGCTCATCAAGCAGCGTCCGTACGACTGCATCGCCATGCCGCAAAAGACGCCGAAAGCAGTCTTCATCTCCACCTTCGATTCCGCTCCCGTAGCACCGAATTACGAGTGGTTGCTCCGCGGGCAACTCGTCTATTTGCAGGCGGCAGTCAGTGCGCTGAGTACGATTGCGCCTGTCTATGTGGGCATACAAGGCGGTGCGAAAGCCACCGAGTTCCGTGAGTTGAAAGACTGCACGCAATACGAGGTCTTCGGCCCGCACCCCGCAGGCAATGTCGGCGTACAGATTAACCATATACTGCCTATTGCCAAAGGCGAAACCGTATGGACAATCAACATCCAAGACCTGCTGCTCATCGGTCGTCTGTTTGTCAAAGGCATCGTCGATATGCAGAAGAAAGTGGCGCTCACGGGCCCGTTGGCGTATGGCGCACAGTACTACAATGTACTGCCGGGCATGCCTGTATCGACCATCCTCAAGAGCAATGTGCATACCGAACTGCCGTGCCGCTATGTGGCAGGCAATGTGCTGAGCGGACACCAAGTCGATTTGGACGAGATGATTAGCCTCTACGACAATCAATACACCGTACTCGACGACGGCTCTGAAAATCACGAGTTTATGGGTTGGTTGCTCCCCCGCTTCGATTCGTTCAATAGCAATGCCACCGACCCCGCTCGTTTCTTCGATTGCAAGTTCACGCGTTGGCTCTGCGGCAAGAAACACTATCAGTGGGACGCGCGTCTCAAGGGCGGTCGGCGTGCCATTATCGTCAGCGGCGAATACGACAAAGTGTTCCCGATGGACATCTATCCCGAATACCTGATTAAGGCAATGATTGCCGGCAATATCGACAAGATGGAGGCACTCGGCGCATACGAGGTGGCTCCGGAGGACTTCGCACTCTGCGAGTATGTCTGCACCTCGAAGATGCCGCTGCAAGCCATCGTTCGTACCGCATTGGATAACCTAAAAAAGGAGATTGAGTAATATGTTCAACGGATTATATAAAATAATGGAGAAACTTCGCCCCACCTTCTCGGAGGGAGGCAAGTTGCACGCCCTTCACTCCTTGTTTGACGGGTTCGACACATTCCTATTCACGCCGAACACCACATCGAAGCGTATCGGGACGCAGATACACGACGGCAGCGACTCCAAGCGCACGATGATTATCGTCGTACTGGCACTGATGCCCGCTATGCTGTTCGGTATGTTCAATGTGGGCTATCAGCACCTGCTCGCTACGGGCGAACTTGTTCGCGGGGCGATGACCTGTGCCTTATGGTGGAAAGCCTTCGGCTTCGGACTGCTCGCCGTGCTGCCCTATATCCTTGTCACCTACGCCGTAGGTCTGGGTATAGAGTTCACCGTAGCGCAGTGGAAGCACGAGGAGATACAGGAAGGATTTCTCGTAACGGGTATTATCCTGCCGCTCGTATTGCCTATCAACACCCCGCTATGGATGGTGGCTCTGGCAACGGCGTTCGCCGTTATCTTCGCCAAGGAGATATTCGGCGGTACGGGATACAACATCTTCAATGTGGCACTGATTGCCCGTGCGTTCCTCTTCTTTGCTTACCCGACCCACATGACGGGCGACCAGGCTTTTGTTCGCACCGGCGGGACTTGGGGCTGGGATGGCGGCAAGACCATCGTCGATGGTTTCTCGGGCGCAACGCCTCTGACACAGATTGCCACCACGGCTGACGCACACCTTATTCCCGTGGATTTCTGGACAGCGTTCAACGGTCTTATCCCCGGTTCTATCGGTGAGACCTGCTGTTGGGCAATTCTCCTGGGCGCACTGCTGCTGCTCTCGACAGGCGTTGCCTCGTGGAAGACGATGCTCAGTATCTTTGTCGGCGGCGCACTGACCGCACTGCTGTTCAACGCTTGCGGGCCTGACACGGCGGCCGCTCACCTGCCTTGGTATATGCACTTGGTATCGGGCGGCTTTGCATTCGGTGCCGTCTTTATGGCGACAGACCCCGTCACCTCGGCTCGTACGGAGTGCGGCAAATGGATATACGGATTCCTGATAGGCTTTATGGCTATCCTCATCCGCGTACTCAACCCCGGCTATCCCGAGGGAATGATGCTGTCTATCCTACTGCTCAACGCCTTTGCACCGCTCATTGACTGGTGTGTCGTACAAGTGAATATCAAGCGCCGCCTCAAGCGAGCAAAGATTTAACAGTACTTGTTTGCGTACAATGACTAAACCATTAGGCATAGTAAGTATAGGTATTCTCCTGCTCTTCGGAATGCAATCGTGTTCTGCGCCCGAAACGCATATCTCGTATTGCATTCCGGAGTTAACCGGAGAAGAGATGCAGCAGTTGGCAGACACCAATGACTTGGAATACACAATGTTCTGCACCTATAGTCATTATTGCGACTTCTGCAAAGAGGAATTCCCGAAAATCTATCGGTTCTGCGATTCGCTGCCCATTCAGTTCTATGTCTTGTTCCCTGTTCGCGCTACCGACTCGATATACATATACAACAGTATAAAAGAAATACAGGCAATTGATAGTTCGTTCCACCACTTTGCTGTATTGTCCGATTCGCTGTACGATGTACAATACAGGCAGACGAAACAAAAAGATATTGATAAACAATATCGTAAGATAGAGCAGAAAAGTCGTTTCGGCTACTATCGGGGGACTATCGAGGGGAACAAATATATCAACTACATAGAAAAATATATTCCCGCTCGATTCAGTCACGAATGTTCTTCCCCCAAATTAATTCTATACAAAAAAGGCGAAGGCATTGTATTTGTCAATCGATTCGAAATAGACAATCCCGATTTAACCTGCTTATCCCGTTCCGACCGCTGGAAATTGAAACAAATTATCTACACTAAATAACAAAACATACACTTGATATGTACTCACACAAACACACCCATTTAGCACTTTTTCTTATTACACTTGTTCTATTCTCTTGTTCCAATGAAATAACAGAGTCCCCAACTGACCGTATAAAGAAGACGAACCGTCAAGCAAAAACCACTTACTATTTTCCTTTGGATACCGACCAACAAGACCGGTTGTTTGAAGAATTCTTGGAAGTATGCACATATCCTGAATTCAACAGTTTTATTGTGGGGCAAGGTACCGATAGTAAAACCGCACAGCAGAGAAGACACGCTATCCTCAATAGCGTCTTTGCGACAGAAGCACAAGAACTGTTCGGTAGAACCGAATCTCCTGAAAATGCGTATCTCCATTACGAGGCTCTTACGGATATTATGGCACAA
The DNA here is from genome assembly GCA_963622435.1 of Bacteroides uniformis. Lineage (GTDB taxonomy): Bacteria > Bacteroidota > Bacteroidia > Bacteroidales > Paludibacteraceae > Colicola. The sequence continues at coordinate 9,739 of CAVFIY010000051.1, forward strand.
TATGGAAATACATCATTCGCAAGTACGATAGAAGAGTTATGTACATCAAACTATCTTAATTTAAATGTATATATCCCATATTGCGAACATACTGCAACTTCATACAGGGGAGAAGACACCATCTATGTCATCAATGCATTATATTCCGATGCATTAGACAAGACAGTCGTCGGAGAATCTACAGACGAGGACGATAATGTTGTTTCTACATACAAGTATCATGTACATTATGCTATTCACCAGAATAGCATTGAAAACACCTATGTCGATATTACAGAAGATTTCTGCCATTCACATATTGTGTATTTTGTTTCTTTCCGCGACGAGATTGTTGATTGGAATCATTTCGCGAAAGGAACTCAATCAGTGTCTGATTGGCTTATCACGACAAGAGTAGAAAGCCAAGGTTTTGGTTGTACTACAACTACGGAATTAATAGGGGATGGGCTATCAGAGTATGGATTAAAAATGCCAATATTATATAGCAAGCGCTTCTTAGATATCAACAATTGCAACAATAACTACTCCCATTTTTGTAAATTTGGGAAGCCGACAGACTTGTCC